>JASHSZ010000523.1 GCA_030040815.1 Streptosporangiaceae bacterium | reverse complement strand
CCGCGCCGGCGCTGATGCGGATGGTGTGCACCCTGCCGGACCAGGTGAAGGCGCGCTACGACCGCTCGTCCATGCGGATCATGCTGGCGAACGCCGCGCCATGGAGCCACGCCCTCAAGCAGCAGTACGTTGCGGACTTTCCGCCCGAGTCGCTGTGGGAGATCTACGGGTCGACCGAGCTCGGCGTCGACTGTGTGCTGGAGCCGAAGGACCAGATGCGCAAGCCAGGCTCGTGCGGCAAGCCGGCCCCAGGGGTGGAGATCGTGCTGTTCGACGAGGACGGCAGCGAGGTCAAGGGCACCGGGCCGGAGCACCCGGGTGAGGTGTACGTGCGGTCGGGCGGGGTCTTCAACGAGTACTACAAGCAGCAGGCCAGCTACGACGCTAGCAGCCGCGGGGACTTCCACACCGTCGGCGACATCGCCTACTGGGATGACGAGGGTTACCTGTACATCTGCGACCGCAAGAGCGACATGATCATTTCCGGCGGCATGAACATCTACCCGGCGGAGATCGAGGCGGCGCTCGAGCAGCACCCGGCGATCTACGACGTGGCCGTGTTCGGCATCCCGTCCGAGGAGTGGGGCGAGAGCGTGCACGCCACCGTCGTGCTGGCGCCGGGCGCGTCGCTGTCCCCGGACGAGATCAAGGAGTTCGGCAAGCAGCACCTAGCCAGCTACAAGGTGCCGCGATCGGTCGACTTCGTCGACGAGCTGCCGCGGACTGGATCGGGCAAGATCCTCAAGCGGCAGCTACGGGCGCCGCACTGGGCTGGCCGGACTTCGCAAGTGGGCTAGCCGACTGCCGGATGCCGGGCAGCCCAGCCCTTAGTCCAGAGCGGACTTGCTCGCCACTATCGCGCCGTTCTCGACAATGAAGCCTTGCAGGTCATCCAGCACGGCGCCGGTGGTCTCGGTAGTTCGGATGAGGGCAAGAACCATGTCTCCCTTGACCGCGCGGATGGTCACGTTCACATGGCTGACGTCCGCGTAGGCGGCTATCAGGGCACCCTGGTTGGGATAGAGATTGTCGCCTCCGAGCGTCCAGGCAGGCTCCAGCTGCCGAACGTTGATCGCCGCGAAATAGGCGAGAACTACCTTAGCCGCCGCGACTTCAGCAGCGGACAGCCCCTGAGTCCCGCTCGACGTCGGGCCGCCAGCCGCAGACGCGCCGCCGCCGGTGACCTTGCTGGGTCGAGATGTCGGCTGTGCGGACCGTGCCGCGCTCGAGCTATGGGCCGCGGCCGACCCGGCGGCGGGCGGATTGGCGTCAAGCCGCGGGACTAGCCAGGTTGCCCCCGCGCCGATGATGACGGCACCGAGAACGCCGGCGGCCACCACTCCGGCTCGCCTGCGCCTGCGGTCGTTGCGGAATCGCGGCGGCGCGGCGCTGGCCGACGGGTCGCTTGGATCGGGAAACAGATGGCTGAATGAACTGGCCGGGCTCGGGCTGAGCGCGCCACCGCCTGTCGCAGCCTCAGCGAGCGTGCCTGCCGCCCGGCCGCTCCCCGACGCGGCGAGGTCGGCCACCTCGCCGACGTGCGCGGGGTCTGCGGCCGGCCCGACGTCCGCCGGCACACCCGGCAGGACGTCCTCATCGGAGGGCGCAGGGTCCGCCAGCATCTGGTCGGCTGGCTGGTCGGCGACGGCCGCGGCGCCACCCCAGGCGTCGCTGGGCATGGTGTTTGGCCCCTGCCAGGCGGGCGCTTCGTCAGTCCCGTTCCAGACAAGCCAGCCTTGGACGGGCGCCGCCCCGCCGAGCTCAGCAAGCAGTTCATCCGTCGTCGGCCGCGCGGCCGGATCCGCGAGCAGACAGCGCGCGACAAGCGGCCGCAGCTCTGGCGGGAGGCTTCTGATCGCTGGCTCGCCGTGCACCGCGCGGTACAGCAGGGCGGACGGCGGGCCGTCACCGAACGGAGGCTCGCCGGTAGCCGCGTACGCGAGCACGCTGCCGAGGCTGAAGATGTCGGCGGGCGGGCCCACGGGCTCGCCCAGCGCCTGCTCGGGAGACATGAAACCGGGCGAGCCGATGATGCCGCCGGCCCGGGTTGGCCCCACCGAGCCGACCGACCGGGAGATGCCGAAGTCGATGATCCGCGGCCCGTCGCTGGCGAGCAGGACGTTAGACGGCTTGAGGTCGCGGTGCACGACGCCGGCCGCGTGCACCGCGCTGAGCCCCTCGGTGAGCCCGGCCGCGAGGATGAGCACCGCACTGACCGGCATGGGTCCCCGGCTGGACACCGCCTCGGCGAGGGACGGTCCAGACACGAACGCGGTGACCATCCAGGGCTGCGGTGCGTCCGCGTCGGCGTCCACGACAGGCGCCGTGAAGATTCCGCTGACCCGGCGGGCCGCCTTCACCTCCTGGCGGAAGCGCTGTCGGAAGCTGGCGTTGTCGGCGAGATCGGCACGGATGATCTTGACCGCCACCAGGCGCCCGCTCGGTGATTGACCGAGGTACACCTGGCCCATCCCGCCGGTTCCGAGCCGCTTGAGCAGCCGGTACCGGCCGACCCGCTGTGGGTCGCCGGCCCTCAACCCCTCCATCAGGCCCACCCCTGGACTGAGCAAACAGGACGATGCGATCGCAGCCGTAATCTATCCCGCCCCAGCGTGCGGAACCAGGTATTCATTACAGCCGGGCTTGCCGTAGCTACCGAGGTGTTCCCCGAGGTGACGCTGCCACCGTCACAGATCGCCTATTCTGCGCATTGTGATCGCCGAGGACTTGCCACCCCAGCTCTCCGCGCTCCAGCCGTCTCCAGATCGCTCCGTCGTCGTCGTCGGGCCGCCTGGATGCGAGCAGGGCAGCTGGACGGGCGCGCCGAGCGCGGTCTTCGACGGCGACGAGATCATCCTGGCGTACCGCCTGCGGCGTGGCCCGCGCCGCGGCTATGCCGTGGCGGTGGCCCGTTCCGCTGACGGCGTGCACTTCCAGACGATGCTGCTCATCGCTAAGGAGGAGCTGGACGCCGAGTCGCTGGAGCGGCCGGCCCTGGTGCGCACCCACGCTGGCGGCTGGCGGCTGTATCTGAGCTGCGCCACGCCGGGAACCAAGCACTGGCGGATCGAGCTGCTCGAGGCGCCCGCGCCGGACGCGTTCGACCCGAACAAGCGCGCTGTGGTGCTGCCGGGCGACGCCGGCTCGGCCGTCAAGGACCCTGTCATCAGGATCCATGAGGGAACGTGGCACCTGTGGGCCTCGGTGCACCCACTGGCTGATCCCGGCCACACCGACCGGATGACCACTGGATACTTCTCCAGCGCGGAAGGCATCGACTGGACCTGGCACGGGCACGCGCTGACCCCGCGGCCCGGTGAGTGGGACGCGCGCGGGGTCCGGGTGAGCGCGGTGCGGTTCGCGCCCGATGAGGTCGTCGCGTACTACGACGGCCGGGCCACCGCGGCCCAGAATTTCGAGGAGCGGACGGGTCTGGCGGCCGGGATGGGGCCGGCAACGCTGGCTGCGTCCGACTCCGTTCCCGTCGGAGGCGGGCCGGACGGCACGCTGGGCCTGCGCTATCTGGACATCGTCGCGCTGGGCGACGGCCAGGAGCGGTGGTACTACGAGTTCACTCGGCCGGACGGTCTGCACGAGCTTCGGACTGAGCTGCGCTAGCACGGCGGTCCGTCCCTGGCAAAGCTCGAGGTGCGTTGCAGCTCAGTGTCGTCCTAGGCGCTGGCACCATGGTGCGTTGGTCTCCAGCTTTTTGGCGCCCGGCTTATCCGCTTTCGTTCGTACGGACCTTCATAACGTGCTGGCTCCTGCGCCCTGGCGGGCCTGCGATACGAGGCACCGCCTAGTACTCGCGCGGACGGCCATTGCGTGCCTGCTGCTGGCCGAGCGGGCGCGCTCCGACCAGCCCGCCGGAATCCTCGCGTGGTAGCAGCCAGTCGCTGAAGTCGTTGCCGGTCACGTCTTCCAGCAGCCGCACGTCGGCCTCGAAGAACGGGATGAGCGCCTGCCGTTCCACCCACGTCAGCGGGCGGCGCGGGGTGGCACCCTGCTGGAGGCTGCGTTCCAGCTTGTCGATCACGGCTCTGGCCGGATGTCTGGGCAGGGCGGTGGTGATGGCAGAGCTGGCCCGCAACACCCTGGACAGGTAGCGGTGTCGCCGGGTCTGATCCGGGTGAGCTGTCACGTTTTCCCGTGGCAGGTCCGAAATCAGGCCCTGGGTGACGCCAAGGAAGACGCAGATCCGATTCAGGGTGCCCGCCGGGTCCTCAAGCAGCTCCCGATACCGGAGCAACAGCACCTGATCGGCCGGGAACACGGAGTACAGGTGCTGGACCTGCTCGCCGTACAGGCCGAGCCGCTTGTAGCGCCAGAAGTCTGCCCAGCCCGCGGCGATTCGCCGGTCCTCGGCGTCGCACGCCCGGACAAAGTCATCGATTGGGTCTAGGCCGGCCGACCACAAGTGGGCCCAGTTGGAGTGCGCCCGCTCGACTGGATCGCGCAGCACCACGATCATCCGGGCGTCCGGCACCAGCGCACTGATCCGCCGCTGGGCAGCCTGGCTGTAAAGGTAGAACGGCGTCGACTCGCCGCGGAGCGCGCCGGGTGGCGCCGCGTCGAACAGCGCTTCGTAGTCGGCTCGCCGCCAGATCTGCTCCCGGTAGGTCTTGGCGTCGCCGGGTCCGCCCTGCGTCGGGGGAGGCCCGTCGGTGAGGAAGAACTTGGGCTCCTTCACCGCCGACAAGTACAGCTCGGGGTGCCGGGCAAGCGCGGCGTGCAGGGCAGTGGTTCCCGCCTTGGGGACGCCCGCCACGAAAAAGTTCGGTAGCGCCACGGCGACCTCCCGTGTTCATCAGGGCGAACGGTCCCGGATTGCTGTGCCGCCGCTGCCGGGAGACCGCTCTGACCCCGAGTCCGGGCGCGAGCTGTGGAGCGCGGCTCAGGCTTTCGCGAACGATACGTACCCAGCAGATTCCGAGGAAACGATCCTATGTCCGGTGCGTCCGCCGCGGCGCCACTCCTCTGCCTGCCCCGCCGTGCGGCGCTCGGGCTCGCCTCCGCTGGAGAGTTCCCGGCCCGTGGGCTCGCAAAGCGTCGCTCGGCCGGCCAGTCCGCCGGGCGCGGCCGTGCGGCGAAACACCGGCAAATAGGTCCCCTGATCATGATCGCGAAGACTTTTCCTTGCCCGGACACAGGAAAGTCTTCGCGATCACCGGCACCTGGTCGGTGACGGGCCGTCTTGACCGGGGTCATTGGTTGCTCTAGAGTAACCGTTGCTTATGGGAAACCAACATACCGACCAGGTCTTTGATGCGCTCGGCGAGCCGATCCGCCGTCGCATCCTTGAACTGCTGCGCGACGGGCCTACGCCGGTCACCGAGCTGGCCAGCCGACTGCCGGTCGGTCGCCCGGCGGTGAGCAAGCATCTGCGCGTGCTGGGCGAGGCCGGCCTGGTTGACCACACCAGCGCCGGGACACGCAACCTCTACGCGCTGGCTCCCGGCGGGCTGGCGGCGGCGCAGCAA
>JASHSZ010000522.1 GCA_030040815.1 Streptosporangiaceae bacterium | reverse complement strand
GCCGTGTCGAGGATCGAGTAGTCGTCGCCGCGCCGCAGTCGCAGGGTTACCTCGCCGGTGACCGCGGACCCGACCCAGCGCTGCAGCGACTCGCGCAGCATCAGCGCCTGCGGGTCCAGCCAGCGGCCCTCGTACAGCAGCCTGCCGAGGCGGCGCCCCTCGATGTGGTAGCTGGCGAGGGTGTCCTCGTTGTGGATGGCGTTGACGAGCCGCTCGTAGCACACGTGCAGCAGCGCCATGCCCGGTGCCTCGTAGATGCCCCGGCTCTTGGCCTCGATCACCCGGTTCTCGATCTGGTCGGACATGCCCAAGCCGTGCCGGCCGCCGATCGCGTTGGCTTCCAGCACCAGGTCGACGGCGGAGGTGAACTGCTTGCCGTTGATAGTCACCGGCCTGCCCTGCTCGAAGCCGACAGTGACGTCCTCAGGGGCGATCTCGACGGCGGGGTCCCAGAACCGCACGCCCATGATCGGCTCGACGAGCTCGATGCCCGCGTCGAGCTGCTCGAGGGCCTTGGCCTCGTGGGTCGCCCCCCAGATGTTGGCATCGGTCGAGTAGGCCTTCTCCGAGCTGTGCCGGTACGGCAGGCTGCGGTGCAGCAGCCACCCGGACATTTCCGCCCGGCCGCCCAGCTCGGTCACGAAGTCGGCGTCCAGCCAGGGCTTGTAGATCCGCAGGGACGGGTTGGCGAGCAGGCCGTAGCGGTAGAAGCGCTCGATGTCATTGCCCTTGAAGGTGGAGCCGTCGCCCCAGATCTGCACGTCGTCCTCAAGCATCGCGCGCACCAGCAAGGTGCCGGTCACCGCGCGGCCGAGCGGGGTGGTGTTGAAGTAGGCCCGGCCGCCCGTGCGGATGTGGAAGGCACCGCAGGCCAGCGCCGCTAGCCCCTCCTCCACCAGTTCGGCCTGACAGTCGACGAGGCGGGCGATCTCCGCGCCGTAGGCGGTGGCGCGGCCGGGCACCGAGGCGATGTCCGGCTCGTCGTACTGGCCGATGTCGGCGGTGTAGGTGCACGGCACCGCGCCGTTCTCGCGCATCCAGGCGACCGCCACGGAGGTGTCAAGGCCGCCGGAGAAGGCGATCCCGACACGTTCACCGAGGGGAAGGGCTGTGAGGACCTTTGACACAAACAGAATTATACACAATACTGCATAATCATGCAGCTGCGTTCTCAGCGGCGTATCGGGGGGAACGGGCTGGCCCGGCGAGGCTCCCGCCTGGCCGGGTCGCGGCCAGCGTCAGCCGGGCCGGGCTGGTCGGGAACGCGACCGCGCTGCCTGGCGCCCGGCTCAGGCGGAGGTCGGGGGAGCCGACTCGGCCGCCGCGCGGGCGTCACTGAGCAGGTTCGCACGGGTTCGCATGAGCGCCGCGCCGGCCGCGAGTCCCGCGACAGCGAGAACGATCACGCCGATGATCAGGGCACGCGCGTTGGACTTCGGGACCCACGGCGCCCCGAGAGCCGAGTCCAGCGACCAGCCGCCGGGTCCGGTGAACCCGAGTACCACGGCGACGGCCGCGAGCATGAGCGGGTACTCACCGCCGCCCGCGGCGTTCCACACCGTACCCTTGGACATTGTCGAGGCCCCGCCGGCGACGGCCATCGTCCCGGCCAGGATCGCCGCGCCGAGCGGCGTGGCCAGGCCGACCGCGATCAGCAGCGACCCGGCCACCTCGCAGGCCGCCGCCAGCCTGACCATGAGATGGCCAGGGCGCTGGCCGAGGCTCTCGAAGACCGGCGCCATGCGGTGCAGGCCCTGGCCGGAGAACCAGCCGAGCGTCTTCTGGGCGGCGTGCATGTACAAGATTGCGGCGAGCACGAGGCGCAGGAGAAGCAGTCCGAGGTCCATGTCCCTGTCTTTCTTCGGCCCCTGGTCGGGGGTGACACCGAACTCGGCGCCAAGGGGCCTCAGTCAGTGTTGTACGGAACCTGGCAGACAAGTGCAATCTTTCCGGGCGTTCCGCAGCACCTCGCCATGGCCGGAGCGCGCGACTTCGCGGTCGCCCGCCGGAGTGCGGCGGCCCGGCATGTCAGCGCCCGATCAGGTGCCGAGCGAAGAATCGCGCGGAGCTCTCGACTTCGAACGCGGGTACTTGCGCGTGGCGGCCTGGATTGGCGTGCAGCGTCTTCTCGCGCGATGCGAAGGTACTGAACAGCGCGAGCGCCGACTCGCGTCCCACGAGTTCGTCGTCCCATTGCACCAGGAACTCGACCGGGATGGTGATGCGGGCCGCTGCCTCGGCCAGGGTTTCCAGGCCAACGAGCCCGAAGACAGCGGCCGAGATCCGTGGCTCGGCCACGACCAGGGGAACGCCGACGAGACTTCCGAACGACACACCGAAATAGCCGACCGGTTCGCCTGCGCGCCACCACCCCTGTGCGGCCAGCGCGTCCAGGGTGGCCTGCCATTCCGGGATCGCGCGCACCGCTAGCTCGGCCCCGTACCGGGCCGCCAGACGGCCGTAGTCGGCCGACGGACCCGCCTCCCGCAGCGCGCGCATGCGGGCGATAAACGCGAGGTCGTACTCCGACCTCGGCCGCTCGCCGAAGCCGGGCGCATCGATTGCCGCGACCGCAAAGCCGCACGCCGTGACGTAGCGGCGGGCGCGGGCCACCAGCGCTGGGCCCTTCGTGCTTTCGCCGCCGCCGTGGCCGAGCAGCACCAAGGGCCTGCTGCCGTCGGCACCGGCCGGAGACCACAGCACGCCTGGGACCCCGTCGACCAGAAAGTGGCGCCGGGTGACGCGGTCCGACGTCGTCTCCGCGGTCATGCGCATGGTGAGTGCCTTTCAGCAGACCCGGCAGACCCTCCCCGGCGACGGCCAGGCCGGCGAGCTGTCGGGGCGCCCCGCTCGCTTCGGTAGGGTAAGGGTCCGCCGGATGGTGGTCCAGCGCGAGACTAGGGTGCCGAGGCCGCAGTGCCGGTTTCCAGGGAGGGCGCTATGACATCGCAGCACGCTGAGACCGCGCCTCAGGTGTCGGAACCCTACGACGCCGACGATGTATCGATGGCCTACCGGAGCGCGCTGGCAGTCATCGCGGCGGCGGAGCCGGGCGTCGCCGCTGCGATCCGCAGCGAGCTTGCCGACCAGCGGGCGTCCCTGAAGCTCATCGCGAGCGAGAACTATGCCTCGCCGGCCGTCCTGCTAACCATGGGCACGTGGCTGTCGGACAAGTACGCCGAGGGCACGGTCGGCCACCGCTTCTACTCCGGCTGCCAGAACATCGACACGGTCGAGCAGATCGCGGCCGACCACGCGCAAGCGCTGTTCGCGGCGCCGCACGCTTACGTCCAGCCGCACTCCGGCATCGACGCGAACCTGGTGGCGTTCTGGGCGATCCTGGCGCACCGGGTGGAGGCTCCTGCGCTGCAGGAGCTCGGCGCGAGCCACGTGAACGACCTGACCGACGACGACTGGGAAACGCTTCGCCGCAGGCTCGGCAACCAGCGCGCCCTCGGCATGTCGCTCGACGCGGGCGGCCACCTGACACACGGCTTCCGGCCCAACATCAGCGGCAAGATGTTCCACCAGGCCTCATACGGGACCGACCCGCAGACTGAACTGCTTGACTACGCAGACGTGCGGACCAGGGCGCGCCGGTTCCGGCCGCTGGTGCTGATCGCCGGGTACTCCGCGTATCCGCGCAAGATTAACTTCGCGATCATGCGCGAGATCGCCGACGAGGTCGGCGCCACGCTCATGGTGGACATGGCGCATTTCGCGGGGCTGGTCGCGGGGAAGGTGTTCACCGGCGACTTCGATCCGGTTCCGTTCGCCCACGTCACGACCACGACCACGCACAAGTCGC
>JASHSZ010000521.1 GCA_030040815.1 Streptosporangiaceae bacterium | reverse complement strand
CGGAGGAGAAGCTCTACCCGGTCATCGACGCGCTGCTGGAGTCGTGGCTGTCCTCCGACCATCGGCCCGTCCCGGAGACCAAGCTGATCGGGCACCGGTGGTCAGCGCGCTCGTCCGAGGTACGCGAGTTCCTCGCCCGCAACCAAGTGCCCTACCGCTGGTACAGCAGTGACGAGCCCGAGGGCAGCCGGCTGCTGGAGGCCGCCAAGGCAGACGGTCAGACGCTGCCGGTGGTGATCACACCGGACGGCGAGGCGCTCGTCGAGCCGTCGGACGCCGAACTGGCGGCCAAGGTTGGGCTGGCGACGACGCCGTCCGCCAAGTTCTACGACCTGATCGTCATCGGCGGCGGTCCGGCCGGGCTAGGCGCCGCGGTATACGGCGCGTCGGAGGGCCTGCGGACGGTGCTCGTGGAGCGCATGGCCACCGGCGGCCAGGCCGGGCAGAGCTCGCGAATCGAGAATTATCTTGGCTTCCCTGACGGAGTGACCGGCGCTCAGCTGACCGACCGGGCCAGGCGGCAGGCGGCGAAGTTCGGCGCTGAGATCCTCACCACGCGCGAGGTCACCGGCATCGACGTCAAGGGATCGGCCCGGGTCGTTAGGTTCGCCGACGGCACGGCGATTGCCGCGCATACCGTGATCTTGTCCACCGGGGTCACCTACCGGCAGCTCACCGCGCCCGGACTGGCAGACCTCACCGGTCGGGGCGTCTACTACGGGTCGGCGCTGACCGAGGCGACCAGCTGTGCCGGCCAGGACATCTTCATCGTCGGCGGCGCGAACTCAGCCGGTCAGGCCGCCGTATATCTCGCCAAGCGCGCCAAGTCGGTGACGATCCTCGTGCGCGGTCCGTCACTCACCAAGTCGATGTCGCACTACCTGATCGAGCAGGTGGAAAGCTTCCCGAACATCACGGTCCGCGTGTGCACTGAGGTCGTCGAGGCGCACGGCACCGACCACCTCGAGCGCCTGACGCTGCGGGACGCCAACACCGGCGAGACCGAGACGGTCGACGCGCAGTACCTGTTCGCCTTCATCGGCGCGGCTCCGCTGACGGACTGGCTCGACGGCGTGCTCATCCGCGACGACCATGGCTTCGTGCTGGCCGGTCCGGACTTGCTCGTCGACGGAGCGCTGCCGCCTGGGTGGCCACTGGATCGGGCGCCCTATCACCTCGAGTCCAGCGTGCCGGGCATCTTCGTGGCCGGCGATGTCCACGCCGAGTCCGCCAAGCGGGTCGCCTCGGCGGTCGGAGAGGGCGCCATGGCTGTCATGCTGGTCCACCGCTACCTGGAGAAGCTGTGAACTCGACAACTGCTAAGCCGGCCAGCCCGGCGACCTGCAGCATCGATGAGCTGCGCACGCTGTTCCTGTTCGAGAAGCTCACCGACGAGCAGCTCGGCTGGCTGTGTCAGCACGGCCGGGTCGAGGTGGTCGACCAGGGACTCGCCTACGCCGAGGGCGACCCGGCTGACAGCTTCTACGTGCTGCTGTCCGGCGGCGTGGCGCTGACCAGGCGGATCGGCCCCGACGAGATCGAGGTCACCAGGTCGTCGACCCCCGGTGTCTACGGCGGCGCATTCATGGCGTACCTGGGCGACCGGATGCCGCAGGTCTACAACAACTCGATGCGGGTCACCGAGCCGTCGCGGTTCTTCGTGCTCGACGCCGAGCGCTTCGCTGAGCTGATGACCAGCTGGTTTCCGATGGCGGTACACCTGCTCGAAGGGTTGTTCTTCGGCACCAAGAACGCCCAGGAAGTCATCGGACAGCGGGAGCGACTGCTAGCCCTTGGGTCGCTCACGGCCGGGCTGACCCACGAGCTGAATAACCCGGCCGCCGCAGCGGTGCGCGCGGCTGCTGGGCTGCGGGAGCACGTCCTCAAGCTGCGGCACAAGCTGCCAGCGATCGCCGGGAAGCGTGATGACCCGGTGCTGCAGCTACTGGTGAAGCTGCTCGACGAGGCCAAGGTGGCGGGCGGCCAGCGCCCCGCGCCAGGGCCTCTGGAGGCGGCCGACCTCGAGGATGAGGTCTCGGACTGGCTCGACGACCATGACATCGCACGCGGCTGGGAGCTGGCGCCTGCGCTTGTGCAGGCAGGCATCGACACCAGCCAGCTCGACGACCTGGTGGCGGCCGGCGGGCCCGCGGCCGACCCCGACGGCGACGCGCAGGCCGCCGCGAGTCTGGATCGCAGCCTGCGATTCCTGGCTGACAGTATCGAGATGGAGCTGCTGCTGACCGAGATCAGTGATTCGATCGCGCGGATCTCCGCCCTGGTCACCGACGCCAAGCAGTACTCGCAGTTGGACCGCGCGCCGTACCAGGTGATCGACGTGCACGAGCTGCTCGACAGCACGCTGGCGATGCTGAGCGGCCGCATCGGCGACGGCATCACCGTGGTCCGCGACTACGGCCGCGACCTGCCAAAGATCCCCTGCTTCCCCGGCGAGCTCAACCAGGTCTGGACGAACCTCATCGACAACGCCGTATCAGCCATGAACGGATCCGGCACGCTATCGATCCGCACGGCCGTCGACCGCGATCAGCTGCTCATCGACGTCGGCGACACCGGCCCCGGTATACCGCCGGACCTGCAGCAGCGGATCTTTGAGCCGTTCTTCACGACCAAGGCGGTTGGCCAGGGCACCGGTCTCGGGCTGGATATCTGCTGGCGCATCGTCGTGAACCGGCATCACGGCGACCTGCGAGTGCAGTCCGTTCCCGGCGACACGCACTTCCAGGTACGGCTCCCGCTCGCTGGGCCCGGCTGACCGCGCCCCAGACGACTGCTCAGAAGTCGAACACGGCTAGCCACTCTGCGGTGCGCGGGCGATAGCCGTAGCGCCGGTCCTGCCCGGCACCGCAGACCACGGCCGTACCCTACTTGCCGCGCAACTCGGCACTGTCGGGCCGCCGTTTGACTGGGCACATCCACGCTCATCACGATGACGTTGTGCGTCTTAGATGGCGGCCATCTGCATACGCCAGGACATGCACCCAATGCGGAACCAGCTGGCAGGTGCCGCGATGGGCAGCACGGCGGCACGTCGCGGTACCTTCCAGGCTGCTGCAGTCCGAACTGGAGAGCGAGCAGGTGGCTGCGATCGAACTGCGTAATCAGCAGGCTGATAGCTTCCGGGTCTGCCCCCACTGTGGGGCGGAAACCTTCACACAGCAGCGAGTCCGCGCCAAGCGGGTCGTTTCGCCACCGACATGATTTCTTACCAGCCTTACGTCTACTTCCATACAGAGCACTGGGGCATCATCGTGCTCTGG
>JASHSZ010000520.1 GCA_030040815.1 Streptosporangiaceae bacterium | reverse complement strand
GGTGGACTCACGGACCAGGCACCGGGCCTGGATCAGGGAACACGGCGAGGACATGCCCGAGGTGCAGAACTGGCAGTGGCCACAGCCCGGCTCCCCCAGGCAGCCGCCGCCCGCGCAGCACTCGCAGCCGGCCCGGTGACGACGGCCGACCCCGTGCCCGTCATCGTCGTGAACGCCGGGTCGAGCACCCTCAAGATCCGCGTGCTCGGCCCGGCGGACGGCGTCGAGCGCTCACTGGACCTCGATCCGTGGGACGGCAGCGCGGATCACCCGCAGCTGTCCGATTTCCTCGGGAGCCTGCCCGACGCCGACCTCGTCGGGCACCGCGTCGTGCACGGCGGCAGCACGTTTAGCGAGGCGGTCCTTATCGACGACGCCGTCGTCGCGGCGATCGCCAGCCTCACCGACCTCGCCCCGTTGCACCAGCCGCGGGCGCTGGCCGGGATCGAGGCGGCCCGCCGCGCGCTGCCAGGCGTGCCCGGCGTCGCGTGCTTCGATACGGCGTTCCACGCCGCGATGCCCCCGGCCGCCGCCTTGTACGCGCTGCCAGACACCTGGACGCACCGGTTCGGCCTGCGCCGGTACGGGTTCCACGGGCTGTCGCACAGCTACGCGGCCCGGCGCGCCGCCGAGCTGCTCGGCCAGGATCTGGCCGGGTTGCGCATCGTGACCTGTCACCTCGGTGCTGGCTCGTCGCTAGCGGCCGTCTCGGCGGGCCGCAGCGTCGACACGACGATGGGCTTCACGCCGCTCGAGGGCCTGGTGATGGCCACCCGCAGCGGCAGCGTCGACCCCGGCCTGATTACCTGGCTGCTGCAGCACAGCGACCTCGGCCTCACCGAGGTGGCGGACGGGCTCGAGCAGCAGGCCGGGCTGGCCGGGCTGGCTGGCATTCCGTCTGGCGACATGCGCGAGGTGCTCGCGGCCGCCGACAACCGTGACCAGCGAGCCCAGCTCGCGCTCGATGTCTACCTGCACCGGTTGCGGCGGGAGATCGCCGCGATGGTCGCGGCCCTAAACGGCCTGGACGCCCTGGTATTCACCGGCGGCGTCGGTGAGCACAGCCCGCGGGTTCGCGCGGCCGCCGTCGCGGGCCTGGACTTCCTCGGCGTCAGCATCGACCCGGCCCAGGACCGCGTGACGTCGGATGCGGAGATCAGCGGATCCGGTCCGGTCCGCGTGCTGGTCGTCACCGCCAGAGAGGACCTCGAGATCGCCCGGCAGGCGCGGGCGGTTCTGGCTGCGCGCCATGCTGACCGACCGGCACAGGCCGCTGGGGTGATAGACACGTATCGTGACCGAGCTGGCGATTCCTGACCTGTCCGACGTCCTGGCTGCGCGCCGCCGCATCGCGCCCTACCTCCAGCCGACCCCGCTGTACTCCTATCCCGCGCTCGACACGCTGACCGGAACCAGGATCTGGGTCAAGCACGAGAACCACCAGCCCATCGGCGCGTTCAAGGTCCGGGGCGGGCTGAACCTGATCAGCCAGCTCGGCGCGGACGACCGCCGCCGCGGCGTCATCACGGCGTCCACCGGCAACCACGGCCAGTCGGTCGCCTACGCTGCCGGCGTGTTTGGCGTGCGCGCCGTCGTGTGCGTGCCAGAGCACGCCAACCCGGTCAAGGTCGAGTCCATACGAGCGCTGGGCGCCGAGGTCATCAGCCACGGCCGGGACTTCGACGAGGCCCGGGAGCACTGCGAGAAGCTCGCCGTCGAGCGCGGCTACCGCTACATCCACTCGGCGAACGAGCCCGCGCTGATCGCCGGCGTTGCTACCTGCACGCTGGAGATCCTCGAAACGCAGCCGGATATCGACGTCATCGTCGTGCCGGTCGGCGGCGGCAGCGGAGCCGCCGGGGCGTGCGTGGTGGCGACGGCGGTCCGCCCGTCGATCGAGGTCATCGGCGTGCAGTCGGAGGCCGCTCCGGCCGCTTACCGGTCGTGGCGGGCGCGCGCGCTCGTCGAGGACGCCATGGCGACCCTCGCCGAGGGCCTGGCCACGCGGACGGCGTTCGAGCTGACCCAGCGCATCCTGTGGCAGCGGCTCGACGACTTCGTGCTGGTTTCCGAGACTCTGCTGACGGAAGCCACCCGGCTCATGATCTCCAAGACTCGCAACCTGGTCGAGCCCGCGGGCGCCGCCGCCCTCGCCGCGGTGCAGGCCGAACCTGGCAGGTTCGCAGGCCGCCAGGTGGCGATCGTGTGCAGCGGCGGCAACATCAGCCCGGAGCAGCTCGCGCGGCTATGGCCCGCCAGCCCGGCCTCGTGACCGGACTGGCTCGCACGGGCGGCTGCTCCCGCCTGCCTTACACGCGGTCAACGAAGGGCTCGCGCAGATCCTCAGGCCTGTACCCGGACGATGACCACCGGGCACTGCGCGTGATGCACGCAGGCCTGGCTGACGGAGCCCAGCAGCGCCTCAGCGAACCCGCCGTGGCCGCGGCTACCGACGACGAGCAGGTCGGCGCCCTCGGCAGCATCCAGCAGTACCCGCGCCGCGTTGCCCTCGCGCACGGCCGAGCTGACCTTGACCGGCCCGTCCGGATCAACTGTCTCGCTCACCGCGTCGCTGAGGACCGTCGCGGCGAAGTCACGGTATCGCCCGCCGCCCTCCAGCGGCCCGATGGGCGCGAACGGCACGCCGGCGACCATGGCCGGGTAGTGCCAGGCGATGACTGCCTCGACGCTGGCGCCCGTCTCCCCGGCCTGCCGCACCGCCCAGGCCAGCGCGGCCCTGGATGAGGGCGATCCGTCGACACCAACGACGACCCGCCGACCTGACTCCTGCTGCTCGCTCATCCCTCCCCCTTCCGCGGCTCTACCGACAGCCTTTCCCGTATCCGCAGCTCAATGCCGGATCGAGAGATTCCGGGAACGGGCAGGCTGCACCGCGGTGACGGCGCGGGCCCGGTCGGTCAGCCGACCGGCAGGCGCTGTCCCGGCCGCTGGGTCTCGGCCGCTTCGCGCGCGGCGGGCATGACGACGTCGGCGAACGTGGCCAGGTTGGCGTGCGCCTCCTCAGGCGTGAGATCCCCGAACGCGAGCGTCGCCTCAAAGTAGTTCACCGGTGCTTGCGTTATCTGCTCGACCAGCAGATCGCGCACGGTCTCTGCCGAGCCGACCAGCGCGTTGCCCTGGCTCATGCCAGCTGGCAGGTCTGCCATCCCGTCGAACTCGTGGTTACCGTGCTTGTGCCACAGGCTCAGCAAGTGCCGGTAGTGCAGCGACGCGGCGGTCTGATAGCGATCGAGGGCCGCCGCGTCGCTCGAGCCGATGCAGACCGTCGCGGCGAATCCGACCCTGGGCGGCGCCGGGGCGGCGGATCCCGCGCCGGACGTGGCCTGGTGGTCTGCCCAGACCCGCCAGTAGGACTCGGCGGCCGCCGCGAATGATCCGCCGTTCCATCGGCCCACGAAGCTGACGTCGTTGGCGGCGGCCCACTCGGCGCTGCTGGTGTTGCTGGAGGCATACCACAGCGGCGGATGCGGGTGCTGCACGGGCCCGACGGATAGCTCGACGTCGTAGTCGCGCAGCAGCGTGCCTCGGTGGGTCAGGCGCCCGGTTGCCAGCGCGTTACGGACAGCCGCGAGCGTCTCGGCGAACCGGTCGCGGGCCTCGCTCTGGTCGACGCCGAAGTAGGCCAGCTCGTACGGACTGACCCCGCTCCCGACCCCGACGTCGAGGCGGCCGCCTGTGAGCTGGTCGAGGATGGCGATCTCCTCCGCGAGGCGCAGCGGCTCGTAGGACGGAAGCACGTGCACGAGCGCGCCGATCCGCAGCGTGGTGGTGCGCTGGCTCAGCGCCGCGAGGAACAGGTTCGGCGATGGGCAGACTGAGAGCGGCGTTCCGTGGTGCTCGGTCACGTGGTAGTGCCCGATGCCCGCAGCCTCGGCCAGTACCGCGAAATCCAGACGGGCGGCGATGACCTGCCCTGGGGTCGAGGCGCCGAGATCGAATGAATCAAAGATCCCGAACTCCAGTGCCATGCCGTCCCTCCTAGCTGGCCGGTGTGCCATCCAGGCCGCGTAGGGTCCGCCGAGTGCGCCCGAGCCGAGTTCATCACCTGGATCCGCGGACCGCAACGCCGGTGCGGGCTAGGCACCGCGTGGGCGCGCCAGCAGTTCGGCGGCATAATCAGGAACGAATGTCTGGGATTCCCGCGGAGCGCGCACGTAGCCGGTCGGCTGCGGCCGCGTCGGCAGCTTCAGCGGGCTGGGCTTCACGTCGTGATAGCTGATCGTGCTGAGCAGGTGCGCGATCATGTTCAGCCGCGCCCGCCGCTTGTCCGAGCCGTCCACGACGTACCAGGGCGCCTCCTCGATGTCGGTGTGCACGAACATCTCGTCCTTGGCTCTGGAATAGTCCTCCCAGCGGCTCAACGACTCCAGATCGAGCGAGGACAGCTTCCACCGCCGCATCGGATCGTCCAGCCGGGACCGGAACCGGCGTTCCTGCTCGTCCTCGCTCACGGAGAACCAATACTTGCGGAGCACAATGCCGTCCTCGACCAGCAGCCGTTCGAAGATCGGGCACTGACTCAGGAACCTGCCGTACTCCTCCTTGGTGCAGAAACCCATGACGTGCTCGACGCCCGCGCGGTTGTACCAGCTCCGATCGAAGAGCACGATCTCGCCCGCGGATGGCAGGTGCTCGATGTACCGCTGGAAGTACCAGCTGCCCCGCTCGCGCTCGGTCGGTGCTGGCAATGCCGCAATTCTGGCCACCCTGGGGTTGAGGAACTGGGTGACGCGCTGGATCGTGCCGCCCTTGCCGGCCCCGTCCCGGCCCTCGAACACGACCACCAGCCTGGCCCGCTCGGCCTTGACCCACTCTTGCAGCTTCACGAGCTCCGCCTGCAGCCGGAGCAGTTCGCGCGCGTAGAGCTTGCGCGGAAGACGCTCGCGGGGCGCGCCTTGGCCAGCTTCATGCGCCGCCGTCTCCGACGCGGCTGCCTTGCGCTTCTTACCGCGATCGGTGGGCATAACCCGATCTTCCTGCATTCCCGGTGGGCGCGACACACCGGCAGGCCGATTCCGGCGCAGCTATCGAGGCGCAGCGGCGCACGCTGCACGGATCGTCTGGATGTCGCGCATCGCCCGCTGCGCGGCATCGCCGATGGACCCCGGGCTCGCCCTGGAATTCCCGTAGGCGGCCACGGCGGCCCAGGTGGCGAACATGTCGGCTGTGAGCCGACGCACGTCACCGGACAGCAGCGGCGGCAGCGGAGGAGCGCTGCCACCTCGTAGCTCGGACTCAAAGAAGGTGGCCGAGGGTCCATGCTGGCTCCTCGCTTGCATGGCAGCAGTAATCACCTGGCCCATCGCGCCCATCAGTTTGGCGGCGGCGGCGAGGTCTCGCGAGGTCGTTACGCCGCTCAACGGCGCGACGAACAACGCGTCCTGGCGGACGTCGGCCTCAGCGCGAGCGCACGGTGCGGACAGCGTGCTCGCGTTGTGAGCGGATGTGCTGCACGCCGTCAGCGCGAACGCCGCCACCAGCGCGCCCGCGCCAGTCACCCGCGGCTTGAGCACGGCCCATGCTAACGCCGGCTCCTAGCGAGCGGTACAGCTCAGCGGCTAGGTGTCGCATCCCGACGCGCGAAGCTCCGCAGCGGTCCGGCCGCGGACCGATTCGACGATGCGGACCGCCGCTCTGGTGACCGGTTCCAGGCTCGGCACGTGCACCTTGTCGATCGTGTCCGCGGAGTCAAAGAGATACATCGGGGCGGTCAGGAAGTGCACGATGGGCACCCCGGCGAGGTAGAAGGCGCTGCCGTCGGTCGTCGGCGCGTCGCCGAACACCGTGGGCCGAAGCACAAGCGAGCGGCGCAGGTCCTCGTGGCGAATCGCGTCGGCGACGGCTTCCTGCAGGCCGGGCTCGGTACTCGTGAACCACCAGCGCGGCTCGGGCTGCCCGGTGCGCTCGAGCCGCTCGCCGTCCCCCCTAACCTCAGCGGCCGCGTGCTCGAGATGAACCTCGAGCACCGTGTGCGCCAGGCTAGCCGCGTGCCGGTCCGCGAATGACCGAGCCCCGGCGCCGCCTGCCATGTGACCGGCCGTGAGCAGGAAGGTCAGGTTGTGCGGGCGCTCGGCGGCGGGAACGCCGGCCCAGTATGCCGCCTGGGCTAGCACGAGCGCCATTCCGCTGGCATCCTCGACCGCCGACGCCCACGGCGCATCGTGATGCGAGCCGATGATCACCGTCTCCGCTCCCGGGCCCGGCAGGTGCCCCACGACGTTGTGGTCCACGGTGACGTCCTGGCGGCAGTCGACGCTGAGCCGCGCGCGGCACGCTCCGCCGCCGAGCAGTCGCAGCAGCCGGTCCCCGTCCGACCGGCTCAGCCAGAGCGCGGACAGCGGCCGCGGTCGCGCGTCGTAGGGGACGTAGTAGTCGCGCGTCTCCCAGGGCACGC
>JASHSZ010000519.1 GCA_030040815.1 Streptosporangiaceae bacterium | reverse complement strand
GAGATCGCGCTGGAATTCCGCACCACCGTGCCGCCCGCCGACATCCCGACCACGCTGGTCATCGACCGTGACGGACGCATCGCCGACCGCATCTTCGGCGCGTCCAGCTACTCCGAGCTGCTCTCGGTAATCGACCAGGTAATAGGGCGGCAGGCATGACATCGACCGAGAGCGCCGCGACGCAGGCGGCGAGCGGGCCAACCGGGAGGACGACCGAGCTGACCACGGCCGAGTTGAGCACGGCCCAGCTGAGCACGGCCGAGCTGAGCACGGTCGAGCCAACCGATGAGGCGCTCGCGGCTGAGCCGACGGCCACGACGGATATCGGCCGGGGCGCAGGGTTCGGACCGCTCGGCTGGCTGCGCTGGGGCTGGCGCCAGCTCACGTCCATGCGCACCGCGCTGATCCTGCTGTTCCTGCTGGCCCTGGCCAGCGTGCCCGGATCCGTGCTACCGCAGCAAGGGATCGACCCGGCGGCGGTCAGCCAGTATTACCAGTCGCATCCGGCGCTGGCGCCGATCCTGAACCGGCTGTCGCTGTTCAACGTGTTCGCAGCGCCCTGGTTCGCGGCCATCTACTTGCTGCTGTTCGCCTCGCTCGCTGGCTGCGTGCTGCCGCGCACGGTTCGCCTCGTGGGTTCGGCCCGGCAGCGGCCGCCACGCGCGCCGACCAACCTGGCCAGGCTGCCCGAGAGCGCAAGCTACGTCACCGCGGTCTCGCCTGCGGCGGCGCTGGAGCGGTCGGCCGGGCTGCTGCGAGGCCGCCGGTTCCGGATCAGTACGGGCGAGGGCTGGGTTTCGGCCGAGAAGGGTTACCTGCGCGAGGCGGGCAACCTGCTGTTCCACGTCGCGCTGCTGGCGCTGCTGTTCTCGGTCGGGCTCGGCGGGATCTTCGGCTACAAGGCGAACCGGCTGCTCATCGTCGGCCAGGGCTTCGCCGACACCCCGACCGCTCTCGACGTGTTCCGGCCGGGCCGACTCGTCGGCCCCGGTGACTTGGCGCCGTTCTCGATCAACCTGCGTGGCTTCACGGCCAGGTACGTCACCTCGGGCCCACAGCTCGACCAGCCGCTGTTCTATGACGCGAGCCTGAGCTACCAGGCGCAGCCCGGTGCGCCGGTCCAGCACTACCAGCTCGAGGTGAACCACCCGCTCGTGGTCGACAGCGTCAGCGTCTACCTGATCGGCCACGGGTACGCACCAATCTTCAAGGTCACCGACGGCACCGGCGCGGTGCGCTGGGACGGCCCGGTGGCCTTCATTCCCGTGAACCAGACCACGCTGATCTCCGAAGGCGTCATCAAGGTCCCGGACGCTAAGCCCGGCCAGCTCGGCTTTGCCGGTGTCTTCCTGCCGTCGGCGGTGGACGAAGGCGGCCGGCTCGAGTCCGCCTTCCCCGAGGCGCTGAACCCGCGGGTGAGCCTCGTCGGCTTCACCGGCAACCTGGGCATGAACTCCGGCCAGGCCCAGTCGGTCTACCAGCTGGACACGACCGGCCTGAAGGAGCTGCCGATGCGGCCGCAGCCGCTCGCGGCCGGTCAGTCGATGAAGCTGCCCGACGGCCTCGGCACCGTGACCTACCTCGGTTACCAGCAATGGATCAGCCTGGCGATCACGTACGATCCCGGCCAGCTGCCGGCGCTGGTGTCGGCGATCGCGGCGCTCGCCGGGCTGATCCTTTCCTTCCTGGTCCGGCGGCGGCGGGTGTTCGTGCGCGCGGCAGCCGCCACCGACGGCACCACCCGGGTCACGATCGGCGGACTTGCGCGGTCCGACGCGGCTGGCGGCTTCGAGACCGAGTTCGCCACGCTCACCGACCTCCTGCGGGCCGAGCTCGCCATCGGTGGCGCCACGACCCAGGAGCGGGAACGAGGGTCTGCCGCCCCGGCTGAATCATCCGCCGCCGCCGACGACGCGGCTGCGCTCACCGGCACGGCCGAGGATTCCGGGGGGTCGTCCCCCCGAGCCAGCACAGCGGGGGGTTCCGGGGGGTCGTCCCCCCGAGCCAGCACAGAGGGAGAGTGAGCGGAACATGCCCATCAACGCAACGCTGGCCGGTCTCAGCAACGGCCTGCTGCTCGCCGCGGTCATGCTGTACGCGCTGGCGATGCTGTGCTACGCGTGCGACTTCGCCTTCGCCCGGCAACGGGTGATGGCAGGGCTGACCGACTCTGCTGTCGCCGACGCCGCGGTGACCGAGGCGGCCGTACCGTCCCTCGTCGGGGCCGGCCCGGGCGGTCCAGCCGTCCCGGTGGCGCCGGGCGCGGGCGGACCCGCAGTACCTGTCCCGGCGGTTCCCGCGCGGCCGAGCGGAACCGGTGCTCGCGACCGCACCAGCCGGTGGCCGTCTGGCTTCTGGCTGCGCCTGGCGTTCGGACTGACCTGCGTCGGCGTCACCGCGCACGTGCTGGCCATCCTGACTCGCGGCCTCGCCGAGCACCGGACGCCGTGGGGCAACATGTACGAGTTCATCGCGGCCTTCACCTGCGTGGCAGTGCTCGTGCTGGTGGCGGCGTCGGTCTGGCAGCAGGCCTACTACCTTGGCCTGTTCGTGCTGGTCCCCGTCGTATTCGGGCTGGGCATCGACCTCACGGTGCTGTACACGCCGGCTGGGTCACTGGTGCCGGCGCTGCAGTCCTACTGGATCGCCATCCACGTCACCGCCATGCTGGTGGCCATCGGGCTGTTCGTGTTCGGCGCCGTGGTCACCGTCTTGTACCTGCTCGCCGACCGCAGCCAGCGGCGGATAGCGGCCGGCCGTCCGTCCTGGTCGGCGGGCATCCTGCAGCACCTACCGGGCGCCGGCGTGCTGGACCGGCTGTCCTACCGAAGCATCCTGTTCGCGTTCCCGGTCTGGACCTTCGGGGTCATTGCGGGGGCCATCTGGGCCGACCACGCCTGGGGCCGGTACTGGGGTTGGGATCCGAAGGAGACTTGGTCGTTCATCACCTGGGTGGTATACGCGATGTTCCTGCACGCGCGGGCCACGGCCGGCTGGCGGGGCCGGAGGGCTGGCTACATTCACCTGATCGGGTTCGCGTGCCTGATGTTCAACGTGATCGGCGTCAACCTCTGGATCACCGGCCTGCACTCCTACGCCGGCATGAGCTGACGCGGCTCTCGCGGTCAGATAACGAATCCCCGTGCCGCGGCTGCCGCGCCCGGCAGGTTGATTGTTGGCCTGACGGAGGTGCCGCCGTCCGCGCGGGGGCGCGGCGGACTAGCTGACCCTCGGTGTGGCTGTCTGCGCGGGGACGCGGTCGGATAAGGACGCCTCGAAGCCGTCGCCACGGCTGTCGCGGATGCGACGGTCCAGTTCGAGCAGGAACTCGGGGTCGTCGTCCGGGCCGAGCGGCCGCGGCCCGGTCAGGAAGCCCATGGCCCCAGTCGGCTCAGCGTAACCGCCAGCCGCCTGCGCTGCGGGATGCCGGTATAGCGACTCGGCCGGACCGAAGCCGTCGGCCGGGTACGGGTTCGACCGGTGCAGGGCCAGCAGGCGCCGGGGTCGGCCAACCACCAGCCAGGCCGTGGCGCCGAACACCCAGAAGGCACCGGCGATCATCAGCCAGGTGCCCTTACTGAACGTGTGGAACTCCGAGTCGGGCGTCATGGTGATGTCGAGCATGCACGGCAGGACAAACCCGACTGTCACGAGGACGATAAGCGCACAAGCCAGCCACATGGGGGCAGCCTAGCGGTTACGGATGCGTGCTCGGTCATGAAATGCAACATCTGCGTAAGTCGCCCCGCGGGCTGCCTGACTGCGAGGTTCGTGGCGCCTCGGTGGCGCTCCGTGGCGCTGCGTAGCCGGATCCCTCGGCTGGTGCGCGCATCCCGCTGACGCCGGGCCCTATCGAGCGTAGCCAGGCGGCGCCCGGCCCGCAGGTCATCGCCGCAGGTCGTGAGATTCCGCACAGTGGGTGCTACGCCACGCGGTTTCCGGCGCGCCGGGATGCGCCCGAACCAGGCTTGCCACGGCACCGAGGGGGCGGCTGGCATGCCGGGCCCGACTCAGCTACCGCTTCAGCCTGTGCCATTGTGGGAGCGCGATCCGCCGTCGAGCAGCTCGCGCACTTCGGCCTCTCGGAACCGGCGATGGCCGCCTGGCGTACGGATGCTGCTGATCCGCCCGGATGCGGCCCACCGCGTGACGGTCTTCGGGTCGACCCTGAAGAGCGCGGCCACTTCCCCCGGTGTGAGCAGGCGCTCACTATTGCCGTCCATCGTGTGCTACCCCCTGGGTCCAAGGTCCGTCCATAAGTGTCGCAGAAACTCGCGAACTTAGCCACAAACTGCAGCTTTATCCCTCGATTCGGAAAATTCCGTTTGACTGGTCAGTCAATGGGAGTAACCGCGCGTAGCCGCCAGGGTCGCGCGCCGCGGAATGGCCGCGGCCCGAGCCGAGCCAAATGGCCAGCACGACCGATCTGCGACGCGTTGTCGACCGAGGCGTGAAGGCAGCCCGTTCCCCTATTTCGCGGCCGCCGGCCGGCTCGCCGCGCTACCGATGTGGCCCGTGTACTACGCTCGTGCTGTCATGCGCGCGACCTTGTACTACACCGTGCTGCGGGTCTTGCTCTTCCTCGCGGTGGCGGTGGTGCTCGCACTGTTCGGAGTGCACGGCATCACGCTGCTCGCAGTGGCGCTCGTCATCAGCGCGATCCTCAGCCTGGTGTTCCTATCGAAGCTGCGGGACCGGATGTCGGCGTCCCTGACGCGCCGGGTCGACAGGTTCCACGCCGGGCTCGACGAGGGCACCAGGGCCGAGGACACCGACTGAGCGGAGCGGCCTGAGTCAGCGGCCGATGGCCGGCAGCTCCGCGAGCCAGCCTCCTGCGGTCAGCATCGACAGCACCGCCCGCACCGCGTCCGGTCTGCTGAGTGTCGAGGTGTCGAGGACCAGTTCCGCATCGGTCGGTTCCTCGTATGGATCGGTGACACCGGTGAACTGGTCGATGAGACCGGCCCTGGCCTTGGCATACAGGCCTTTGCGGTCACGCGCTTCGCACACCTCGATCGGCGTCGCCACGTGGATGAGGAAGAAGTCGCCGACGTCGCCGACCAGCTGACGCACCCGCGTGCGCGTCGCGGCAAACGGGGCGATCGGAGCGCAGATGGCGATGCCGCCGTGCCGGGCTACCTCGGCCGCCACGAAGCCGATCCTCGCGATGTTGAGGTCGCGGTCGGCACGGGAGAACGTCAGCCCCGCCGAGAGCAACTGCCGGACCAGGTCGCCGTCGAGCAGCGACACCTGCCGGTCGCCTCGCTCGGCGAGCACGTCGGCGAGGTCCCTGGCGATGGTCGACTTACCGGACCCCGACAGGCCGGTCAGGAACAGCACAAGACCACGCTCGGACCGTGGCCGGCGCACCCGGCGGAGTTCGCGCGCGACAGTCGGCGCGGCGACCCAGGCCGGGATCTCGCGGCCGGCGTCCAGCAGGTCGCCGAGCTGATCGGCGGACAGGTCTTCTCGCTCTGTGCCCGGCTCGATGAGCGCGTGCGGCCGCCAGACCTCGGCGACTGGGTCGTAGGCCCAGTCGCCGGACGGCAGGATGGGGATCACCGCGCTCGCGTTCAGGTCGACGCCGTCGGGCAGGTCAGCGCCGCTCGGCGCGGCCCCATCGGCCATGAGGTGAGTAGCGCCGTAGGCAGCAGCGACGCGCGCGCGCAGGGCGAGCTCAGCGGCCCGGCCTGCCGGGCTCGCTCGGTCCGGCCGCGGTGACAGCGGCACCGGAACGACCAGCGCGCCGGGGGGCAGGCTCGGCACCGCCGCGAGCACCGCACGGATCAGGGCCTGTGGCGTCCCGACCACGTCGGCGTGCCCGCTAACCAGCGGGAGGATGAGCACGCGCGCGCCCAGCTGGCCAGCCCGGTGCCGGAGCTGACCGATCAGCCTGTTGCCCAGCGGTCCGCGGGTAGCGAACGCGAGCACCGGCCCGTCGCCGAGTCGGCTCCTGGCCTCCGCCGGCGTCAGCATCAGCCGTCGGAAGGGGCCGTGCTCGGGGGGTCGGCTTGCCGACACGAGACCTCCCAGCCGGACCAGGCCGGCCCCTGGGCCGGGCCCGAGTGTCATCCGCTCCCGGATGGTCAGCAGGGCAATGGGCGTGCCCTCCGGATCGGCCAGCAGCAACCGGTCCGGACCGTCGGTCGTCTGGGCTGGAACGGCGGCCGGAGGTACGTGGAGTGTGACCGCTGCCGGGAACGGAGTACCGTCGGCAAGCCGCCACGAGCTGGTGACGGCGGCTACGTCTGCGGCCGTCATGAACCCGCCGAGCGGCGCGAACGCGTCCGACAGCAGCAGCTCGAGATCACCGAGCTGCGTCGGCGTGAGCGAGCACATCGGCACGGCGCTGAGCTCGGCTGCCGAAACGGGGTCGGCTGCCACGTCCCCTCCCTCCCTCCTGGGCAGTGCCGAGGGTACAACGGATCTGGCCAGGCTGCGGCGTGCGGGCGGAGCCGTCCGGGACACCACCACAGCGGCGTCGTTCTGGCCGGGCTGCCCGCAGCGCCGCCGTAAGCTAGAAACATCCCGCACCGTGTCCGTCAGGCGCACCGGCCAGCAGGCCAGTAGCCCCGCCGCCCCCGGTCGCGGGCCTTTCGTGCTGCCTACGTAGGGATTCACGTGACCATCTCCGGCCTGCTGTCCGTCATCAGTCAGGATCCCGACCTGCGGCAAGCGCTCGACCAGGCGGTCGAGGCCCCGGCGCTCGGCGGTGACCTGATCGCGCCGACCGCGCTCCGACCACTGCTGGTCAGCGCGCTGGCGAACACGGGGCTGCCGGGCGGCGGCGTCACCGTCGCGGTGACCGCGACCGCCCGCGAGGCCGAGGATCTGGCCGCCGCGCTCGGCTCGCTGCTCGGTCCTGACGTTGTCGGCAACTTCCCGTCCTGGGAGACGCTGCCGCATGAACGGCTCTCGCCGCGGTCGGATACGTCCGGGCAGCGGCTGGCGGTGCTGCGCAGGCTCGCCCATCCCGATCCGTCCGATCCGCGTTCCGGTCCGTTGCGCGTGGTCACCACGCCGGTGCGCAGCCTGCTGCAGCCGATGGTTCGTGGCCTCGGCGAGCTGGTCCCGGTCAAGCTGGCGGCCGGCGAGCCGGCCAGCCTGGAAGACACGGTGACCCGCCTCGTCGGCATCGGCTACGCCAGGGTCGACCTAGTCGAGCGGCGCGGTGAGCTGGCGGTCCGGGGCGGCCTGCTCGACGTGTTCCCGCCTACCGAGGAGCACCCGCTCCGGGTGGAGTTCTGGGGCGACGTGATCGAGGAGATCCGCTACTTCCGGGCCACCGACCAGCGCAGCCTGGCCGCTGCGGAGGATGGCCTGTGGGCGCCGCCGTGCCGGGAACTGCTGCTTACGCCGGCCGTGCGGGCCAGGGCGCGCCAGCTCGCCAGCGAGTGGCCGGGCCTGCACGACATCCTCGGCAAGATGGCCGAGGGCATCACCGTGGAGGGCATGGAAGCGCTCGCCCCGGCGCTCACCGACGGGATGGAGTTGCTGCTCAACTGCCTGCCGAGGGCTAGCAAGATCATCGCGTGCGACCCGGAGCGGATCCGGACCAGAGCTGCTGACTTGGTCGCAACCAGCCGGGAGTTCCTCGAGGCGTCGTGGGTGAACGCAGCGGCAGGCGGCCAGGTGCCGATCGACCTTGGCGATGCCGCTATGCGGCCGATCGCTGCGGCGCGCGGGCTAGCGGCCAGCCTGGAGCTGCCCTGGTGGACCATCACGCCGTTCGCCGCGACTGGCTCGGGCGGCGGGCCTGGCCAGACGGACGCCGACTGGGCCGACGACGGCGACGGGGGGCCACCGGCGTTCGGGATTCACGCGCAGCCGGCGCCGGGATATCGGGGGGATACCAGCCGCGCGGTGCCCGACATCGGCCGGTGGCTGGCGGACGGCTGGCGGGTCGTGCTCGTCACCGAGGGTCACGGGCCCGCCAAGCGGCTGGCCGAGCTGCTGCGCGGTGAAGGGCTCGGTGCCGCCGACGGCGACCTGACCAAGCCGCCCGAGCCCGGCGTGGCGCACGTTGCGACCGGGATGCTGGCGTCGGGCTTCGTGTGGCCGTCCGTGCGGCTCGCGGTCCTCGCGGAGGCCGACCTCGCCGGCACGCGGCCGGGGGGCAGGCAGGCGCATCGGATGCCGAGCCGCCGCCGCGGCGGGATTGACCCACTGCAGCTCACGCCCGGCGACTACATCGTGCACGAGCAGCACGGCGTCGGCCGGTTCCTGGAGATGACCAGCCGGACCATCCAGGGCGCCACCAGGGACTACCTGGTGATCGAGTACGCGCCGAGCAAGCGCGGTCAGCCGGGCGACCGGCTGTACCTGCCGACGGACCAGCTGGACGAGGTGACCCGCTATTCCGGGGGCGAAGCGCCGACGCTGCACCGGCTCGGCGGTGCGGACTGGGCCAAGGCCAAGGGTCGCGCGCGCAAGGCGGTCAAGGACATCGCGGCCGGGCTCATCCGCCTGTACCAGGCGCGGATGGCCTCGCCAGGGCACGCGTTCGGGATGGACACGCCGTGGCAGCGCGAGCTCGAGGACGCGTTCCCGTATGTGGAGACGCCCGACCAGCTCGCCGCCGTGGACGAGGTCAAGTCCGACATGGAGCGCGCCGTCCCGATGGACCGGCTGATCTGCGGCGACGTGGGTTACGGCAAGACCGAGATCGCAGTGCGAGCGGCGTTCAAGGCGGTTCAGGACGGCAAGCAGGTCGCGGTGCTTGTACCGACCACGCTGCTGGCAGCGCAGCACTTCGCCACCTTCAGCGAGCGGTACGCGCCGTTCCCCGTCACCATCAGGCCGTTCTCCCGGTTCCAGTCAGCTGCCGAGGTCGCCGACACCCTCGAGGGCCTGGCGTCCGGCAAGGTGGACCTGGTGATCGGGACGCACCGGCTGCTGTCGCCGGAGGTCCGGTTCGCCCGGCTCGGCTTGCTCGTCATCGACGAGGAGCAGCGCTTCGGCGTCGAGCACAAGGAGTACCTCAAGCAGCTGCGCACCGAGGTGGACGTGCTGGCCATGTCGGCAACGCCGATCCCGCGGACACTGGAGATGGGCATCTCCGGCATCCGCGAGATGTCGACGATCCTCACCCCGCCAGAGGAGCGGCATCCCGTGCTGACATCGGTGACGCCGTACGACGAGAAGCAGATCGCGGCCGCGATCCGGCGCGAACTGCTGCGCGACGGTCAGGTGTTCTTTGTGCACAACCGGGTGTCCTCGATCAACAAGGTCGCGGCCCGGCTGGCGGAGCTCGTGCCGGAGGCGCGGATTGTCATCGGCCACGGCCAGATGAACGAGCACACGCTCGAGAGGGTGATGAGCCAGTTCATCAACCGCGAGTTCGACGTGCTGGTGTCGACCACGATCGTGGAGTCCGGGCTGGACATCCCGAACGCCAACACGCTGATCGTGGACCGGGCCGACGCCTATGGCCTGCCAGACCTGCACCAGCTGCGCGGCCGGGTAGGACGCGGCCGGGAGCGCGGCTACGCCTACTTTCTCTACCCGCCGGAAAAGCCGCTGACCGAGACCGCGCACGA
Organism: Streptosporangiaceae bacterium; assembly: GCA_030040815.1. The sequence continues at coordinate 2,945 of JASHSZ010000519.1, read as the reverse complement.
GCGGCTGGCCACGCTGCAGCAGCACACCGGCCTGGGAGCGGGCCTGCACATCGCGCTCAAGGACCTGGAGATCCGTGGCGCCGGAAACCTGCTGGGCGGCGAGCAGTCCGGGCACATCGCCGCGGTCGGGTTCGACCTTTACGTGAAGATGATCGGCGAGGCCGTCCGGGAGCTTCGTGGTGACGGGCCCGCCGAGCGGCCCGAGGTCCGGGTCGAGCTGCCGGTGGACGCGCACATCCCGCACGACTACGTGACGGGCGAGCGGCTGCGGCTCGAGGCTTACACCCGGATCGCCGCGATCGACTCCGAGCGCGACATCGACGCGGTCCGCGACGAGCTCACCGACCGGTTCGGCGCGGTGCCGCCGCAGGTGGAGAACCTGCTCGCGGTGGCGCGGCTGCGGGCAGTGGCACGCGCAGCCGGCCTCACCGACATCGCGGTACAGGGCACGAGGATCAAGTTCGCGCCCGTCGAGCTGCCCGAGTCCCGGCAGGTGCGGCTGCAGCGGCTCTACCCAGGGTCCGTCTTGAAGCCAGCGCTCAGTACCATGCTCGTACCGGTGCCGAAGGCGGCCCCTGGGACGCCCGGCACGCGCCTGGGGTCGGCGCAGCCCTCATCCAGCGGCGGCGCGCCGGCGCCCATCGCCTTCGGCACGCCGCCGTTGCGCGACCGGGAACTGCTGTCCTGGTGCGAGGCTCTGGTCGAGTCGGTACTCAGCGGCCTCCCGCCGAGCCCGGCATCGCCGGTCGGCGAGGCCGGGTAATCTCGCGCCGGGTGCCGCGCAGCCGGCGAGAAGGGAACGGGCTTGTTGAGGATGAGTGTGCCTCGTAAGGCGGCGGTGCTGACCGCGGCCGTGGCGGCAGCCTGCGTAGCGGTGTCTGCGTGCGGCTCGGTGCAGATGGGTGCAGCGGCGATCACTGGGAGCACCCGGATCACGTCGGCGACGCTTACCAACGAGGTCGCCAACCTCAACGTCGCCTACCAGGCGGACGAGGCCAAGCACATCTCGCCGCAGCTGCCGGTAGGCCAGGAGACCCAGCAGGTGCTCACCTGGCTCATCACGTTCCAGATCTACGACCGGGTCGCCGAGCAACATGGCATCCACGTCACCCCGGCGCAGGTGAACACGCAGCTGTATGGCAAACGCGGGCTCAGCGCCGCGGCAGCGCAGAGCAACGTGACGCTGACGGAGTACGTCTCGGCCGGCGGCGCGCTGCCGCCCGACCTGCTGCAAGAGGTCGGTCGGTACCTCGCGATCCTGTCGTCGCTCGAGTACCGGATCACCGGCGGCAAAGGCGCGTCCACCACGGCCGAGAAGACCAAGGTGACGACCGCCGTCGAGCACGACCAGTGCATAGCGAGCAAGAGCCTGGGCGTCCGGGTGAACCCGCAGTTCGGCGAGTTCGACTACAGCACCTACTCGGTCGTGACGGCGCCGCCCACGCTGGCAGCCAACCCGTCGTCGTCGAAGGCTCCCACCGTCCGGCTTACGCCACCGTGCTGAAGTTCCGGTGCTGAGGACACCTGCTGACGAGACGCCGGGAGCGCGGCTGCTGGACCTTGTGCAGGTCATGGACACGCTGCGGCGGGAGTGCCCCTGGGACGCCCGGCAGTCGCACGAGAGCCTGACGCCCTTCCTGCTGGAGGAAGCCTACGAGGCCGTCGACGCGCTGACCGCCGGCGACCAGGCGGCCGTGCGCGAGGAACTCGGCGATGTACTGCTGCAAGTCGTCTTCCACGCGCGGGTGGCACAAGAGCGGACCGACGGGACCGGCTACACGATCGACGACGTCGCGGATGGCATCATCGACAAGCTGACCAGGCGTCATCCACACGTGTTCGGGGGCGTGTCGGTGTCCGGGCCGGACGACGTCAAGCGCAACTGGGACGCCATCAAGGCGGCAGAACGAGCCGCAGCGAGCTCGGGCGAGCCTGTCTCCGCTCTGGACGGGGTGCCGTTGCACCAGCCGGCGCTGTCCCTGGCAGCCCAGCTGCTGCGCCGTGCCGAGCGGGCCGGCGCCCCGCCCGAGCTGGCCGATGCCCCGGCCGGACCGGCCGATGCGCTCGGCCGTACCGAACCGAACAGGGCCGAGGCTGCCCGGTCTCGCCCCGCGAGGGCCGACACCGGCGACGCGCCGTCGGGCAGACCGTCGGCAGGCGGGCCGACCGTGAGCAGCCTGGGGCAGGAGCTGTTCGACCTGGTCCGCCGCGCAAGAGCAGAGGGGCTAGACCCGGAGCTCGAGCTACGGGCTGCAGCGCTGGCCTACGCCAACCGGGTGCGCGCCTGGGAGCGGGATCGTTAGATCGCCCGCTCGCGTCGGGGCGCGGCGTTACCGGCGTGCCAGTGCGGTACGAAGAGCCGCCTGGACTAGGCTCCCAATCGACTGTGACGCCGCTTCGACCAGCAGGAGCTGACACCGTGGCCTCGATTGAAGGCATCTTCGCCAGGCAGATCCTCGACTCCCGCGGCAACCCGACCGTGGAGGTCGAGGTCGTGCTGGACGACGGCAGCGAGGGGCGCGCGGCGGTGCCGAGTGGCGCGTCGAAGGGCGCATTCGAAGCCGTCGAGCTGCGGGACGGGGAGGCGGCGTACGGCGGCAAGGGCGTTACCAAGGCCGTGCTGGCCGTGATCGACGAGATCCAGCCCGAGCTGCTCGGCTACGACGCCGATGAGCAGCGCCTGGTGGATGCCGAGCTCATCGATCTGGATCACACGCCGGATAAGTCCCGGCTCGGGGCCAACGCGATTGTGGGGGTGAGCCTCGCCGTCGCGAAGGCGGCCGCCGTTTCCGCCGGGCTGCCGCTGTTCCGGTATCTGGGCGGTCCGAACGCGCACCCGCTGCCGGTGCCGATGATGAACATCCTGAACGGCGGCGCGCACGCGGACACCAACGTGGACATCCAGGAGTTCATGATCGCTCCGCTGGGCGCTAGCACGTTCTCCG
>JASHSZ010000518.1 GCA_030040815.1 Streptosporangiaceae bacterium | reverse complement strand
TCCTGCAGCTGACCGGCTACCCGGTCGTGGTGACCTCCAGCAACCGGGCGCAGAACCGGCAGGCGCAGCGGCGGCTGTGGGTCGAGTCGGAGCAGCTGACGGGGATCACGTACCCGCTCTGATTGGCAGCGTTTACGCTCACTTGCATGGATGACGACGGTGCAGATCGACCGGGCACGCTAGGCGAGGGCAAGCGGGTCGGCGTGATGGGCGGCACCTTCGATCCGATCCATCACGGCCACCTGGTCGCGGCCAGCGAGGTCGGCCACGCCTTCAAGCTGGACGAGGTGATCTTTGTCCCGACCGGGCAGCCCTGGCAGAAGAACGGCCGCAAGGTCTCCCCGGCCGAGGATCGCTATCTGATGACCGTCATCGCCACCGCGTCGAACCCCCGGTTCTCGGTCAGCCGGGTGGATATCGATCGGCCAGGGGAGACATTCACCATCGACACGCTGCGTGACCTGCGCGGTCAGCGCGGGCCGGACGTTGAGTTCTTCTTTATCACGGGCGCCGACGCGCTGGCCAAGATGATCTCCTGGCGCGACTGGGACGAACTGTTCAGCATGGCCCAGTTCGTCGGCTGCACGCGGCCGGGCCACCCGCTGTCGATCGCGAGCCTGCCGGCGGAGCGCGTCAGCCTCATTGAGATCCCGGCGCTGGCGATCTCGTCTACCGAGTGCCGGGACCGGGTGCGGGCAGGCCAGCCAATCTGGTACCTGGTCCCGGAAGGCATCGTCCAGTACATCTCGAAGCGGGGCCTGTACCGCGACTAGGCTCAGCTCCAGGTCGCCCCGTCGCCCGGCTGGCACCTGGCCGTCGCTGCGGCGCTGGCCGCGGCCGGGTGGGCTGGTCCCGTGCTGGCTGGCGGGACGGCGGTCAGAGGCGAGCTGATCCGGCCGCGGGCCGGCGGACGAGGGATAGCACAGCTCCGTCGTCCCCAGTAGTAAATGGGATTAAAGGCTGTAAAACACTCGATGGAGGTCCTCGCGCTGTCGGTGACTCCGGTTACGCTTGTGCTTGTTGGCCGGAGAGACCGGCCGGGGAGGTCTGCCAGCACTTGACTGCCACCAAGAGGGCCGTCGAGCTCGTTGAGATCGCGGCCGCAGCCGCGGCTGACAAGCTCGCCTCCGACATCATCGCTTACGACGTGAGCGAGCAGCTCGTTATCACCGACGCATTCCTGCTCTGCTCGGCCGCCAACGACCGGCAGGTGCGGTCGATCGTGGACGAGATCGAGGAAAAGCTGCGGCACGTGGGCGCCCGGCCCGCTCGCCGCGAGGGGGAGCGCGAGGCCCGCTGGGTCCTGCTCGACTACATCGACATCGTGGTGCACGTGCAGCACGCCGAGGAGCGCGTGTATTACTCGCTCGAGCGGCTGTGGAAGGACTGCCCGGTGATCCCGGTGCCCGAGCCGGTCGGCGCGGTTGGCCGGAACGGGTCCCGCCCGGCGGATCGGGGTTAGGTTGGCCGTTGCAGGGGAGGCCGTCGCGCCCGGCAGGTGGCACGGCGGCGAGGACGGCGACGTCGTTACCCTCGTGCTCTGGCGGCACGGGCAGACCACCTACAACATAGAGCGACGGTTCCAGGGCCAGAGCGACGTCCCGCTCAACGAGGTGGGGCGCCGACAGGCGGCGGACGCTGCCAGGTACCTGGCCGCGCTGCGGCCGGTGGCGATCTACTCCTCGGACCTGAGCCGGGCGTCGGCTACCGCTGGAGCGCTGGCCCGGCTGACCGGGCTGACGGTTCAGCTGGACAAGGATCTGCGGGAGCGCGGCGGCGGGTGCTGGGAGGGCCTGACCGAGACCGAGATCCGGGAGCGCTTCCCGGCCGAGCGGGTGACCTGGTCACCGCCGGACGGCGAGCCTGCAGCCGCGGTGGCTGACCGGGCGAGCGCGGCGCTGACGCGGATAGCGGACAGCCTGCCCGGCGGGTCGATGGCGGTCGTCGTCTCGCACGGCGCGGCTCTGGGCATGGCTGTCGCGCAACTGCTGGACATCCACTGGGAACCGCGGGTGCTCGGCCCGTTCGGCAACTGCCGCTGGTCGGTTCTGTCGCGGCGCCGGACCCGGTGGCGGCTGCTTGAACACAATGTCGGGATGCTTCCCGAGCCGGTGCCTGACGGCGGTGCCGACGACGAGAGCTAGCCGGCCGGTACCTACGGTCGCCCGGAAGCCAGTATGCTAGCTGGGTTCCGTGGCGCCGGAGACGGTCGCAGCAAGGGGCTATGGCGCAGCTGGTAGCGCGATTGCATGGCATGCAATAGGTCAGGGGTTCGAATCCCCTTAGCTCCACCCGCTTCACTCGGGTTGCTGTTCGAGTGCGGTTGAGCAGGGCCAGCAGTCAGTCCGGCAAGTCTGTCGCGCAGCCCGCGGCTACCAGTCACCAGAATGCTGCATCATGCTGGTGAAGAGCCTGTCGTAGCGCAGCAAGTGCTCGTCGCCGACGTAGTGGCGAGTGATGTGAGCGTGCGCCGCGTGTCCCATCTGGTCAGCTTCGCCGGGGTCATCCAGGAGCCGCCGGACGGCTGAACCGAAGGCCTCCAGATCGTGCGGGTCGGGCAGCAGGATGCCGGTGCCGGGGGCGATCTGGTCGATGATCCCGCCCACGGCCGATCCGACAACGGGTCGGCCCTTCCACATGCCTTCGGCGACGGTCAGCCCGAATCCCTCGGCGAGGCTCTTCTGGACGATAACGGTCGCGTGCCGCTGCAGCGCGTTGACCATGGCGGCGTTCTCGTCGGTATCGTCCAGCGGCAGGGTCACCAGCAGGATGCGGTCGCGGACCCGGGCTGGCAGGTCACGCCATTCGAGCAGGCATTCGGCGAAGACGGCGGCGCCTTCCGGGTCATCGGTGACGCCCTCCACCGCCGGGCCGGCCAGCACAAGATACGCATCGCAGGCCGGAGCGACGTGACCGGCGAACCCGCGCATGACCCCGCACATGTCCTTGAGGCTGTCCCACCGAGACACCTGGACGACGAGCGCATCGTCGGGCCCCGGGCGGCCGTCCCCAGTGATCTGGGCTGGCCTGCTGACGTGGCCTTCGGTGCCATCGCGCCGAGTGAAGGCGGTCGGCTCGCGCGGTGCCGGTCCGTCGAGCACGCCTATCGTGGCGAGCACGCCGCGCACGGTCGCCGCGTCCAGACGCTCGTTCTTCGGCGAGAACGGATCGATCGACGGCGGAATGATTTCCACCTTGCCGGACGGAATCTGGGCTGGGACGTACTCGCGGCGGGTGAACACGAATCCGCTGGCAGCCTCCAGGTTGGGAAGCAGGAAGCTCCACGCCGCCTTGGTCGCGTCGTTCTGCCAGTCGACGCCGATGTGCGACCGCCACGCGACGCGGGCGCCTGCATGGGTCAGGTACTCGGTCAGCCCGGCCGTCTGCGGATCGTGCAGCAGGACCAGATCCCCGGGCTTGATGTAATCGAGGAGTTCGACGGCGTTCGCTGCGAGCATCCGAGCGTAATGACCGGCGTCCCCGGCGGTCAGCGCCCCCCCGGAGAACTCGCCGTGCACCTCGTTGTGCAGCCGCTTAGTGATCACGAAGAACTCGGCGTCGCCGGTGATGACCATCCACCGGCTCGCGACGCCGAGGTTACTGGCATAGCCGAGGAGCACGTGCAGCATTTCGGCGACTCCGCCGCCGACCGCGGTCGAGCTCACATTCCAGACCGTGCGCCCGGCCAGCGCCTCGCGGAACTGATCGGCGGCCTCGACGAGCTGCGCCTGTCTTTCCTCGCCTATGACGCGTTGAAGCTGCTCGACCGGCCGTGGCGCTACCTGCACTTGCTTGACAAGACTCAACGATGGCTCGCTTCCGCGGCACGGGACGCACCCGGCGGGCAGCCCGCTCGTCCACGCCGCCCCGCGTGTGCACGCTCGTACCGGCTGTCATCCGTCCGGTGAGATACCGCTAGAAGCTTCACCGCTGCCGCGCGGTCGCTCATCACCCGCCCGGAGTGATTCGCGTGCGGTCCCGGCGCTTGGCCCCGCGGCCGTCTCGCGACAACCGGGCAAAGTCATTCTCTCCATCGCAAAGCGGATGAAAGGCTGTGCTCGGACTTGTCTGGCTATCCCAGTGGATCGTTGACACGCACGGGCCTGCGCCCGTTGCATAGGCGGTGTCCCATCACGAGGAGAGCCCATGGACCGAATCCTGACGACGCACACGGGCAGCCTGGCCAGACCTCCCGAATTGCTGTCCTTCCTTGCGCTGCGAGACAGCGGCGGTGCCCTCGACCAGGACGCCTACGCCGCGTGCCTGCGGCAGACGGTGGATGACGTCGTGCGCCGCCAGGTCGAAACCGGCATCGACGTCGTCGACGACGGCGAGATGGGCAAGTCGAGCTGGATCACCTATCTCTACGAGCGGGTGAGCGGCCTGGAGGCCCGGCCGGTGGTGCTGGACGAGGGTGTGACCGTGATGCCCGCGAGCCGGGACCGGCAGGCCTTCCCTGGCGCCTACGCCGAGATAGACGCACTGGAGGAGCAGTCCACCCGCAACAGCACGCTGGCGGCGGGCGGTGGCGCGCCGGAGGACCAGTCACCAGGCGGGCTGTCGGTGTCCTGGGTGGTCACCGGGCCGCTGCGGTATGACCGGGCGGCAATTGACCGCGACATCGCGAACCTGAAGTCGGCACTCAGCAACCATCCGGGCGCCAGCGGCTTCCTGCCGGTCGTGGCTCCGGCCAGCACCTACTGGCTGTTCAACGAGTACTACTCCGACGACGAGGAGTTCATGTTCGCGCTGGCCGACGTGCTCCACGAGGAGTACCAGGCGATCGTGGAGAGCGGGCTGATGCTGCAGGTCGATGACGCGGTGCTGATGCACGAGGCGGACACGATCATGTCCAAGGGCGG
>JASHSZ010000517.1 GCA_030040815.1 Streptosporangiaceae bacterium | reverse complement strand
CGGTCGACGAGCTCGCCTGCCTCGGGCGCGTCCACGTCCTCGATCAGGTCGCCGATGCTGGTCTCGCCGTCCTCGCCGATCGTGGAGTCCAGGCTGATGGGCTGCCGGCTGGTGCGCAGCAGCTCCTCGATCTGGTCCGGCGTCCGGTCGAGCTCGAGGGCCAGTTCCTCGGGAGTCGGCTCACGGCCGAGCCGCTGGTGCATGTCGCGCTCGACGCGGCTCAGCTTGCTCAGCATCTCCAGCACGTGCACGGGGAGCCGGATGGTCCGGGCCGAATCGGCGAACCCGCGCTGGATCGCCTGCCGGATCCACCACATGGCGTAGGTGGAGAACTTGTAGCCCTTGGTGTAGTCAAACTTCTCGACCGCCCTGATGAGCCCCAGGTTTCCTTCCTGGACCACGTCGAGCAGCGACAGTCCGCGGTCGGAGTACTTCTTGGCGACCGACACCACCAGGCGCAGGTTGGCCTCGAGCATGTGGGCCTTGGCCCGTCGACCGTCTTCCGCGACGAGCTCCAGCTCAGCACGCAGCTGGCTGGACAGCCTGCGCTCGGTCTCCAGCTTGTGCTCGGCGTAGAGCCCGGCCTCGATCCGCTTGGCGAGGTCGACTTCTTCCTCGGCAGTGAGCAGCTGCCGGCGGCCGATCGACTTGAGATAGGTGTGCACGGAGTCGCCCATGACGGACGTCTGGTCGTCCAGGTCGGTTTCCGGCACGCCCGCGGCCGGATCGGCACCGGCCGAGTCAGCGTCCGCCTGCTCGGGCCCCGCTCCGTGGTCGCCAACCAGGGCGGCAAGCTCGGCGTCCGTCAGCTCGGGCGTCGCCAGGTCGGCGTCCCCTAGGTCTGCAAGGTCCCCGCTAGCGAGGTCTGGGTCGATGGCGGGGTCAGACGGCTCGTTGCCGAGCTGGACACCGGCCTCGGTGAGCTCGCGAATGATGGAACGGGCCTCGGCCGGAGAAATGCGCGCCTTGTCGAAGGCATCGCGGAGCTCAGGCAGAGACAGGTAGCCCTGGCCGCGGCCGCGCTGGATCAGCTCGTCCACGTGGGTCATGGTCTCCTCGCTCGCAGGGACTCGCGACGCCAAGGTCGCTGTCCTGGCCATGAGGCACCTCCCTTCGTGGGCGCATAACGAGCATGCGCTAGTAACCGCGCCTCCGGCTGTGCAGGCGCTGATGTACTTGTGCGGGAACCCTAGGCGGGCTTGGCAGCAAGCACCTTGGGCACTATCTTGTAACGCACGAGGCGGCTAATTGTTCCCGCGTCAGTTTCGTGTGCCTGCTCTCAGCCCCGCGTGCCGGGTTACCGGCTGCCTGGTGACGACGCCGCGAGCTGTTGCTCGGCCAGTCTTCGGGCGGCTACCCGGTCCGGCTTACCGGAGGGTAGTAGCGGAAATTGTGACACAACCACTACCCGCCGCGGCGCTGCATACGCGGACATCACTGCCCCGACATTCGACCTGAGCACAGCCAGATTAGGCGGATTAGCCGGATTCGCTGGAATCACGATGGCGGTCACTGCCTCGCCCCACTCCGGATCCGGAAGCCCCACCACGACAACGTCTGCAACGCCGGGCGCCGTTCCCAGCACCGCCTCGACCTCGCCGGGGACGACCTTCTCCCCGCCGGTGTTGATGACGTCGTCCGCCCGGCCGCGGATGGCCAGCAAGCCGCCGGGCAGCCAGCGACCAAGATCGGCGGTCCGGAACCACCCGTCGGCGAGCATCGACGCGGTCAGCTCAGGCTGGCCGAGATAGCCGGTAAAGAGCGTCGGGCCGGCGATTTCGACCACTCCGTCCGCGATGCGCACCTGCACCTCGTCGAGGGGAACGGCGTCGTACACGCAGCCGCCGCACGTCTCGCTCATGCCGTAAGTGGTGATCACCCGCCAGCCAGCGGCGCGCGCATCGGTCAGCAGCGCGTCGCCCGGCGCCGCGCCCCCGAGCAGCACGGCGTGCAGCTGGCCGGGACCGGTACCGGCATCCAGCAGCCTTCGCAGCTGGGTGGGCACGAGCGACACATAGGCGCAGTCGCTCGCGGCCAGCACCTGGGGGCCCACTGCCGCGGCGATGACCGGGTCGGTCCCGCTGAGCAGGGAACGGACCAGCACTCCGAGACCGGAGATGTGAAACGTCGGCAGGCAGCAGAGCCAGCGCCGCTGCGCGGTCGCGCCGATGCGGCGCAGGGACGCCGACGCCGAGGCCGTCAGGGCCGCCGCGCTGAGCTCGACCCCCTTGGGCCGGCCCGTCGACCCAGAGGTCGCGATGACAACCGCGGTGTCGTCGGCCATGGCCAGTCCGGCGGCGTCCGGCGCAGCGGCCGGGAGGTCGAGCCGCGCCGTTCCCTCCGGTGTGTGCAACACCGCGGGAGCGAATTCCTCGAGCACGCGAGCCAGCGCAGCCCGCGGCAGGTCCGGGTCAAGCGGCAGGATGGCCGGGCCGGACCCGGCGAGCGCCGCGGCGAGGACTCCCAGCATCCGATCGCCGGCCGCGGCCGGGAACTGCACCGCGTGCAGGGGCCGGGACGTCACGGTCGTAAGGTTAATCGGGCACATCGGGACACCAGCAGGAGGGCGACGCGTGGTCGACTGGCCCGTGACCGAGCCCGTGCGCAACCTGGCCGCGTCCGAGCTCGTCGCCCAGCTCCTGCCAACGCTGCGCGCGTTCGCGATCCCGATGCCGGTCAGGTTTCGCGGTACGACGCTGCGCGAGGGCGCGCTGCTGCACGGTCCGGCCGGGTGGGGGGAGTTCTCTCCGTTCCCCGAGTACGGTCCGCGGGAATGCGCGCGCTGGCTGGCCTGCGCGCTGGAGGCCGCCGCGGTGGGCTGGCCGCCCCCGGTCCGGGACAGGGTGCCGGTCAACGTGACGGTGCCCGCGGTCGAGCCCAGGCGGGCGCGCGCGATCGTCGCCGGGTCGGGCTGCCGGACAGCCAAGGTCAAGGTCGCCGAGCCCGGCCAGCCACTCGCTGCCGACGTGGCGCGCGTCGCCGCGGTCCGGGACGCGATCGGCCCGGACGGGCTGGTCCGGGTGGACGCCAACGGCGGCTGGGATGTCGACACCGCGGAGCGCATGCTGACGGCCCTGGAGGAGTTCGGCCTCGAGTACGCCGAGCAGCCGTGCGCCACTCTCGCGGAGCTGGCTGAGCTGCGCCGGCGCATCGCGGTGCCCGTCGCCGCGGACGAATCGATCCGGCGGGCCGACGACCCGCTGACGGTGCGCGCCGCAGGTGCGGCCGACATCGTGGTGCTGAAGGCACAGCCGCTGGGCGGCGTCCGGGCGGCGCTGCAGGTCGCCGAGCAGTGCGGCCTGCCGGCGGTGGTGTCCAGCGCGGTCGACACGTCGGTGGGCCTCGCGGCGGGCGTGGCGCTCGCGGCCGCGCTGCCCTCGCTCGAGCACGCCTGCGGGTTGGGCACGATGAGCCTGCTCGGCGGCGACGTGACCGCCGACCCGCTCGCCCCGGACGCGGGCGAGCTGCCGGTCCGGCCCGCCTTGGTCGACCCGGACGCGCTGTCCGGCTGGGAGGTCGACCCGGCCAGCTGGCGGGATCGGCTGCTGGCGGCCGCCCGCTTTCTGCCCGAGCATCTGTTCCTCCCCGGCCGACCGTGAACCCGTCGACGGCGTTCGCGACCGTGCTCGTCGACGAGCTGGTCCGGTGCGGGTTGCGGGAGGCCGTCGTCGCGCCGGGATCGCGCAGCGCGCCGCTGGCCATGGCGCTGCACGCCGCGGCTACCGGCGGACGGCTGCGACTGCACGTGCGCATCGACGAACGGTCGGCCTCGTTCCTGGCCCTGGGGCTGGCGAAGGCGAGCGGTCGGCCCGTCGCCGTGGTGTGCACGTCGGGCACCGCGGCCGCGCACTTCCACGCCGCTGTCATCGAGGCGGACGAGGCCGGGGTTGCGCTTCTCGTGCTCACCGCTGACCGCCCGCCAGAGCTGCGCGGCACCGGCGCGAATCAGACCATCGACCAGATCAAGCTGTACGGCTCGGCCGTCCGCTGGTTTTGCGAGGCGGGCGTCCCCGAGGACGGGCCGGAGCAGGCAGGATACTGGCGCTCGCTGGCGGACCGGGCCTGGGCACAGGCGGCCGGGAGCGCCGGCGGCTATCCCGGTCCTGTTCACCTCAATCTGCCGCTCCGGGATCCGCTGGTGCCCGATCTGCCCGATCCGCAGGTGCTGGCCGGCGAGTCGGGCGCCGCCGAGCTGGCTGAGGCGTCGCTCTCGGCATCGGCGCCGCCCGGTAGTCGGCCAGGCGGACTCCCGCGGACGCGGGTGGCCGCACCGGCCGAGCCGCGACTGCCGGAGCTCGAGCTGGAGTGGACCGAGCGCGGCCTCGTGCTGGCCGGGGACGGCACGGCAGACCCGGCGGCGCTGGTCCGAATCGCCGCGCAGGCCGGCTGGCCGCTGCTGGCCGAGCCATCGTCTGGGGCGCGATACGGCGTGACGGCGCTCAGCTCGTATCAGTATCTGCTCGACGCACCCGGCTTCCTGGCCGGCCGGCAGCCGGAGGTTATCGTCTCGGCCGGGCGGCCCGGCCTGACCCGCGGCCAGTTGGCGCTGCTGCGCGCAGCGGCGGCCGGGGGCCGGCACGTCGTATTGCTGCAGGGGCCAGGCCGCTGGTCCGATCCGGCGCGCACGGCCACTGACGTCGCCGGGCGGCTGGTCGTCCGCGGCGGTCCGCCGCTGGGCGAGCGAACGCGCTGGCTGGATTCCTGGCTTGCCGCGGACACGGCGGTCCGCCACGCTGCCGACCGGGTGCTCGACGCCGAGGGCAGTCTCAGCGAGCCGCAGCTTGCCCGTGACCTCGGGGCCGGACTGCCACCGGGTGCGCTGCTCTGGGCCGCATCCAGCATGCCGGCCAGGGACCTGGACCGACACATGGCCGCGCGCTCCGACGTGCGGGTGCTGGCCAGCCGCGGAGCGAGCGGCATCGACGGGCTCGTCTCGGCCGCGATCGGCGCGGCTCTGGCGCACCAGGCTGACGGGGGCGGGCCGGCTGTCGCCCTGCTCGGCGACCTAGCCCTGCTGCATGACGCGCCCGGCCTGGTGCTGGGGCCGGCTGAGCCCCGGCCGGACCTGTGCATCGTGGTAGTGAACAACGACGGCGGCGGCATCTTCTCCACGCTGGAGCAGGCCGCGTTCCCCGAGTCGTTCGAGCGGCTCTTCGGCACGCCGCACGGCGCCGACCTGGGTGCGCTGGCCGTGGCCGCGGGGCTGCCGTATCAGCTGGTCGAAAGCGCCACCGACCTGCCCGCCGCGCTCGCGGGTACCGGGCTGCGCCTGGTGGAGGTGCGCACCGACCGGTCCGAGGGTGCCAAGCTCCGCGCCGCGATGAGCCAGGCGTGCGCGACCGCGCTCGGATGAAGATCCCGACGGCCGGCCGTCGTCAGATAGATGCGGCTCGCGGCCGTCGTCAGAACCGGTCCAGCGGCCAGATCCGCGGCATGATGGCCGCGTTCAGCTGCACGACGACGATGAATCCGATGCTCGCGTACGTGCTGACCACCGACAGCAGCGCCCCCACGGCGTACAGCGCCTGATAGACGATGATCCGCCGCCGCATCGCGGCCCCGACCTCGGTGGTGACGTCGTCCCTGAACAGTTTGGCTCGGCCGGCATAACGCTGACTGGCAAACAGCACGGCACCGAGCAGCACGATGTTCAGCCAATACACGACGATCGCGAGCTGAGACGTGATGTAGTCGGCGACGAGCATGGTGGAGAACGGCATCAGCGTCACGCACAGCAGGAACACCAGATGGATCCAGCTGAGATCGCGGTTGGTCGCGCGCATGTGGTGCAGCTGAGTCTGCTGGCCAACCCAGAACACGCCGAGCGTCAGGAAGCTCATCAGGTACGTGAGCAGGTGCGGCCAGAGCGGGCGAAGCACGTGATCCCACACCTCGCGGTTTGCCTGCGCTCCCTGCAGGTGCGGCGTGGCGGCAGTCTTCACCGTCAGGCCAAGCACGAGCAGCGTCATGGCCACCGCGAAGATGCCGTCGCTGAGCGCGGTCAGCCGTTCCGGGCTGCCGCCTGCGATCTCGCGGAAGCGCACCGGCACGCGCTCACCCTACGAGGCGCGCCGCGCTAGCCGCTGAGAGCCTCGCCGAACTGCTCGGCTATGGTCGCGGGAGCGCGCATCCGCCACGCGTCTGTCACCAGCTCAGCCAGCCTGCTGATGTCGACGGCCGCGAGCCGCAGCAGCACGAGCGGCCAGCCGTCATAGCCGGGAGCGGTGAAAAAGAGCTCCGGCTCGCCGAGCAGCAGCGCCTGCTTCTCGGCCTCGTCCCCGACGTAGAGCACCGCGATGTCGGTGCGGATGACACGCGGCCTGCCCGGCGTGCGCTCGGGATAGGACCAGACAAACCCATGGCCGCCGACGCGAAAGTCGAACCCGTCGCAGTCGATCTGCTCCACCGCGGGCAGCGCGAGCGCGAGATGGCGGACGTCGTCCGCGTCGGCCACGTTGCTCCCTTCGAAGTCCGGCAGCAACGATGCTAACCAAGCGCACCGACAACACGGCGCGCCGATACACTAACCAGCGCCAGCCGGCGCGGGGCCTGGCAGGCGGCATGGGCAGGGACCTCGGTGGCAACTACCGGCGTGGCCGTGGTGACCGGGTCCGGATCGGGACTCGGCCGGGTGATCGCCCGCGAGCTGCTCGCAGCGGGCTGGCGGGTGGCGGTGGCGGGCCGCCGTGAGCCGCCGCTGCACGAGACCGTCAGCGGTACCGGCTGGCCCGCTGACGCCGCGCTGGTCGTGCCCACCGACGTCACGGTGCCGGAGTCTGTCGCCGCGCTGTTCGCCGCCGTGACCCGCCGGTGGGGTCGGCTGGATCTGCTGGTCAACAACGCAGGCGCATTCGGTCCCGCCGGCGCGGTCGACGAGCTGACCATCGAGGGCTGGCGGCATATCGTCGAGGTGAACCTGACCGGCTGCTTTCTGTGCGCGCACCACGCCGTGCGGATGATGAAGGCGCAGCAGCCGCGCGGCGGCCGGATCATCAACAACGGCTCGATATCAGCGCACAGTCCCCGGCCGGGCAGCGTCGGGTACACGGCGACCAAGCACGCCATCACCGGCTTGACCAAGTCCATCGCCCTAGACGGGCGGGCCTTCGACATCGCGTGCGGTCAGATCGATATCGGCAACGCCGCCACCGAGATGACCGCGGGCATTAGCCACGGCGCGCGCCAGGCGGACGGATCGCTGCGCGCGGAGCCCACCTTCGACGCGCGGCACGTCGCCTCGGCTGTCCGGTACATGGCTGAGCTTCCGCTCGACGCCAATGTCCAGTTCCTCACCATCACCGCCACGACGATGCCGTTCATCGGACGCGGCTGATCACGACGGAGATCCGATGGCTGAGCTGCTGATCGACGGCGACGATCTAGTGCTGCACCTGTCCACCCTCGAGGAGCTGGCGTCCGTGCACGGCGATCTCCGGGCACCGCTGGCCGCCGTCTGCTCAGTCGAGGTGCTCGAGGACGCGCATGAGCCGGCCGACGCCGGCTTCAAGCTGATCGGCGGGCGACTGCCGGGGAGCTTCGAGATCGGCACCTTTTTCGCCGACGGCCAGCGGGTTTTCGCCGCGGTCCACCGCAATACCCCGCGCGGTCTACTGATCACCTTCCAGGACGCTGCGTACAACGCGTGGATCGTCGGCTGCGCCGACCCGCAAGCGGTGCAGTTTCAGATCACCGGGCGCTGATCTGCGCATCACTCGCCCCTGGGGCCGCTGAACGCTGAGCTGAGATCCGCCCAGGGACGCCCGGTTCGCGGCGAATGTCGCCGACGCCAGATCGCCTGGTGAGGGCGCCGTAGCGCGGCTGTCGCCCGGCATTTCGGGATACGTCCGGGCCAAAGTTACCTGGCAGTAGTGACGTGCGTCTCATTGCGCAACCGGCTGGGCACCCTGGCCCGTCCAACCTCCCGTTGCTCACCGTAACCGGAGGGTAACTTCCCGCCGGGCCCCGAGCCCGGCAGCCCGGGTCCCCGAGGCCCGGGAGCCGGGTCCCCGAAGCCCGGCAGCCCCCGAAGGCGACAGGAAGGAATGTCCATGCTTCGCTCTGCCCGACTGACCCACGCCCTGCGCGGCCGTGGCAAGACCCTGGTCGCTGGCCTGGGTGTCGCCGCCGCGGTGGCGGGAGCCGGCAGCGCTAGCGCCGCACTGACCTCCAGTCCCGTAAGCGCAACCCACCTGTCAGCGCCCGCGCACGCCGCCGAACTGACCTCGCACGTGTCCGCCAGCCCGGTGCGCATTGCCCCCGCAGCGTCGGCCACGCAGGCTGCGAGCGGTAGCCCGACCCCGGCGCACGCTGCGACCGGTGCCGTCGTCCCCGAGACCGCGCAGCCGGCGCCCGTGCAGGCGCAGCCGGCCACCGCGCCAGCGCAGAACTCGGCGCCCGCGCAGCCCGCTGCCCAGCCTGCTACCGCACAGCAGACGCAGCAGCAGGAGGAGCAGCAGCAGCAGCAGCAGCCGGTGACGCAGCCAGCGTCCGGGCCGTACCAGATCTACGACTCGACCACGCCGTCGTCGATCCCGGCCGGCCAGCAGGCCGCCGTCTACTCCGACGGCGCCTACGCGGCCA
>JASHSZ010000516.1 GCA_030040815.1 Streptosporangiaceae bacterium | reverse complement strand
AAAGCACACGTGATCATGGAGATGGAGATCGGGGTCGTCGGCGGCGAAGAGGATGGCATCGTCGGCGCGATCAACGAGAAGCTTTACAGCACTCCCGAGGACGCGCTGGCCACGGCGGAGGCCCTCGGCCTTGGTGAGCGCGGCCGCTACATCCTGGCCGCGACCTTCGGGAACGTCCACGGCGTGTACGCGCCGGGCCACGTGAAGCTCCGGCCTTCGATCTTGAAGGACATCCAGGACGCGGTCGGCGCCAAGTACGGCAAGGACAAGCCGTTCGACCTTGTCTTCCACGGCGGATCGGGGTCAGACCTGGCCGACATCCGGGAGGCCATCGGGTACGGCGTGATCAAGATGAATGTCGACACCGACACCCAGTACGCGTTCACCCGGCCCGTCGCCGGTCACATGTTCACCAACTACGACGGCGTGCTCAAGGTGGACGGCGGGGTCGGCAGCAAGAAGGCGTACGACCCGCGCAGCTGGGGGAAGGCAGCCGAGGAGTCCATGACCGCCCGCGTCGTGCACGCCTGCCAGGATCTGCTGTCGGTCGGCCAGCGCGGCTGACAGCCGCAGCCAGGATGCACGAGAACCTGCTCGGTGGCCCGCCGGCCACCTACCTGCCAGCTGACGAAGAGGCGGCCGCGGCCCTAGCCTCAGCGGCCGACCCGGCCGATGCCGCGGCGAGTTTCCCCCGGTACAGCGCCGCCTGGGCGGCGCTGGCCGAGCGGGCTTTCGCGGCCGGCGATCCGGTGACCGCGTACGCATTCGCGAGGGCCGGCTATCACCGCGGGCTTGATCAGCTGCGCCGGGCGGGCTGGCACGGGCACGGGCCGGTGCCGTGGGAGCACGAGCCCAACCAGGGATTCCTGCGCTCCCTGCACATGCTCGCGGTCGCGGCCACGGCCATCGGCGAGGACGACGAGGCGGCCCGCTGCCGCGAGTTCCTGGCCGACGCCAGCCCCGCCGCCGCCGAGGCGCTGCGATCCTGACCGCCGGCCGGTCACTCCGGTAGCATCTGAGTGCAAGAGCCCCTGTGCCGCGCTTGCAGCAAACCCGCAAAGTCGCAGGCCACAGGGGCTTTCGTCCGGTTACGGGAGGACTATCACATGCCCGCCATCGTGATCGTCGGCGCGCAGTGGGGCGACGAGGGCAAGGGCAAGGCCACCGACCTGCTCGGCGACCAGGTCGACTACGTCGTGCGCTATCAGGGCGGTAATAACGCGGGCCACACCGTCGTCATCGGCGATGAGCACTATGCCCTGCACCTGCTGCCGTCCGGCGTGCTCTCCGACCACGCCACCGCGGTCATCGGCAACGGCGTGGTGATCAACCCGGAGGTGCTCATCGCCGAGATTGACGGCCTGGCGGCGCGCGGCGCCTGGCGCGACCGGCTGCTGATCTCCGCCGACGCGCACCTGATCATGCCGCATCACATCGCGCTCGATAAGGTCACCGAGCGCTACCTGGGCAATGCCCGGATCGGCACCACCGGCCGCGGCATCGGCCCGGCCTACGGCGATAAGGCAGCCAGGGTCGGGATCAGGATGCAGGACCTCTTCGACCCTGGCATCCTGCGGCAGAAGCTCGAGCTAGTACTGCGCGAGAAGAACCAGGTGCTCGCCAAGGTGTACAACCGTCGCGGCATCGACGCCGCCGGTGTCGCGGAGCAGTACCTGGGCTTTGCCGACCGGCTCGGTCGCTACGTCGCGGACACCGGGCTCGTGCTGAACAGGGCGCTCGACGACGGGCGCGTGGTCCTGCTCGAGGGCGCCCAGGCGACGCTGCTTGACGTCGACCACGGCACCTACCCGTTCGTGACATCGTCGTCCCCGACCGCGGGCGGCGCCTGCGCAGGCTCGGGCATCGGACCGACGCGGATCAGTCACGTCATGGGCATCCTCAAGGCCTACACGACCCGGGTCGGCGCCGGCCCGTTCCCCACCGAGCTCACCGACGAGCGCGGCGAGTGGCTGCGCAAGACTGGCGGCGAGTACGGCACCACCACTGGGCGGCCGCGCCGTACCGGCTGGCTGGACACGGTCATCGCCCGGTACGCGACCAGGGTCAACGGGCTGACCAGCTTCTTCGTGACCAAGCTGGACGTGCTGTCCGGGCTTGAGAAAGTTCCGGTGTGCGTCGCCTACGACGTGCACGGCACCCGGCACGAGGAGGTGCCCATGACGCAGACCGAGTTCCATCACGCGGCCCCGTTGTATGAGTACCTGGACGGCTGGTGGGAGGACATCTCGGCGGCCCGGGAGTTCGCAGACCTGCCCAAGAACGCGCAGCGCTACGTGCACGCGGTCGAGGACCTTATTGGCGCTCCGGTAGCCGGCATCGGCGTCGGCCCGCGCCGCGACCAGACCGTGCAGCTGCGCGACGTGCTCTGAGCTGGAGGGCGGCGGGCGACGAGGCCGGCGGGCCCGCGAGTCCAGCCGGTAGGCTCTGGGCCGTGCGAGTACTGGTCCTCGGGTCAGGCGGCCGGGAGCACGCGCTGGCCCGGGCGCTGGCCCAGGACGGCGACGTCACGCACCTGCATGCAGCCCCTGGCAATCCGGGCATCGGCGACATCGCTGACCTGCACGACGTCACCGTCACCGACCCGGCCGACGTCACCGCCCTGGCCCGCAAGATCGCTGCGGACCTCGTCGTGATCGGCCCGGAGGCTCCGCTGGTCGCGGGCGTCGCGGACGCGCTGCGGGATGCGGGCGTACGGTGCTTTGGGCCGGGCCAGGGCGCCGCGATGATCGAGGGCTCGAAGTCGTTCGCCAAGCAAGTCATGGTCGCGGCCGGAGTGCCGACGGCGGCCGCCGTGACCTGCCGGACTGAGCCGGAGGCGGACGCGGCGCTGACGCGGTTCGGGCCGCCTTACGTGGTGAAGGCCGACGGACTCGCCGGCGGCAAGGGCGTAGTCGTGACCGCTGACCGCGCCGAGGCGCTGCGCCACGCCCAGGCCAGCGGCACCGTCGTGATCGAGGAGTTCCTTGACGGGCCGGAAGTCTCGGTCTTCGCGCTCGCCGACGGTGCCACCGCCGTCGCGCTGCTGCCCGCGCAGGACTACAAGCGGGCCTTCGATGAGAACGCTGGTCCGAACACGGGCGGCATGGGGGCCTATGCGCCGTTGCCGTGGGCACCCGCGGACCTGGCCGGACAGACGCTGGCGCAGGTCATCCGGCCTGCCCTGGCCGAGCTGAGCAGGATCGGCAGGCCGTACAGCGGGCTGCTGTATGCCGGGCTGAGCCTGACGTCACGCGGACTGCGTGTGGTCGAGTTCAACGCCCGGTTCGGCGACCCGGAGACCCAGGCGGTGCTCGACCGGCTCGCCACCCCGCTGGCTGGTTTGCTGGCCGCGT
>JASHSZ010000515.1 GCA_030040815.1 Streptosporangiaceae bacterium | reverse complement strand
GAGGCGCCGGTCGTCCGCCGCCTGTTCGGCAGCCTTGATCATGGATGGCGCGGGATCGACGCCTGCGAGCTCGGCAGCGTGCGGGTACCGCACAGCGAGCAACCGCAGCAGGTACCCAGTGCCGCAGCCGACGTCGAGCACGCGCTGGGACTCGGCATGCACCGACACGGCGAGGTCTGCCGCCCGGCCGGCGATCTCGTGGTGCATGCGGCCACGCCAGCCTTGCTCGTAACCGGGCGCTCGTTCGTCGAAGGCAGCGACATCGCGGTGCGGTGGCACACCGGCAGTCTGTCAGACGGCGGAGCCGGTGAGGCTATGGCCGTCAGCGCGCGACGCCAGGCGCGGGAGCCCTAGAGGTGCGCCCGGTAGAGCTCGTCGAGCGCTCGCCAGTGGCGGGCGCTCGCTTCGGCGTCATAGCTCGGGTTGTCGGGCACCGCAAAGCCATGATGAGCCGGATAGAACTCCACCGTGTGGTTCACGCCGGCGTCGGTCAGCGCGCCTTCCAGCAACTCGGCCTGGGCCGGGGTGAACGAGTCGTCTTCCTCCGCGCCGGCCACATACACCGTGGCAGTGATGCGGTCCGCGGCGAGGTGGGGACTGGACGGGTCGTCGGCGATGGCCAGCCGTCCGCCGTGAAACGAGGCAGCTGCGGCGATCTTACGGCCGAGTCCTCCGGCGGTGACGAGCGACAGGCGCCCGCCCATGCAGTAGCCCGTGGTGCCTATCGCGGACCCCGATACCTCCGGCCGACCTAGCAGGAAGTCCGCGTACGCGCCTGCATCAGCGACAACCCGGTCATTGGTGAGCTTCCTGATCATTCCGAGCAGCCGGGCCCGCTCGGTTGGATCGGTGAACACCGTCGCGATGTCGAACGGCGCCCAGTCCCCCGCGCGGTAGTAGACGTCCGGGACCAGCGCGACGTAGCCGGTGTCCGCCAGCCGGTCGCCGAACTGCCGGAACGTTTCCCGCGCTCCGGCCGCGTCGGGAAAGACCAGCACGCCCGGCCACGGCCCGTCGCCGTCAGGGATGTGCACGGTCCCGTCGCTGCTGCCATCGGGTGTGGGGATCTGAGCGTCCAGGCGTCGCATGTCAGTGCCTCCACCTCGCCGAGCCAACCGCTCGAAACGTATCAGCTAACCGCCGCGTAGCTGGCGATCACCACCGCTCGCCCACTGCCAGGCTGTTCCGCGGTGCAGCCGCGCATAGATGCGGTCCCGCAGGTCGTTCGCCTGGGCGTCGGTCAGCGTCCGGTCGAGCCGGCGGATCACCACGCGTACCAGCAGGTTGCGCTGGTCGGGGCGGGCACCGAGACGGGCCAGCGCCGGTGCTGGCAGTTCCGCGCACGGTGTGCCCGACAGGATCGTCACATCCTCGACTGCATCCGCGTCGGGGCCGAGCGCATCCCGGACCTGGTCGCCGAGCGTCTCGTCGTCCTCGTCGGCGTTCACCGCGATCGAAAGGTCGCGGCGGATGGCCGGCTGGCTGGACACCGGGCGGTACGGCAGCAGGTCGAGCATCTGGCTGGCGATCCGGGGATCGGCTGACCGGAGCAGCCGGATGTCGGGGACCTGCTTGCGAAGCATCAGCAGCCGGTCGAGGCCCATGCCGAGAGCCAGCCCGGTGTAACCGTGCAAGCCAGCATCGGCCAGCACGTCCGGGTGCGCGAGCCCGCATTCGGCGATCTCAACCCAGGTGTCGTCGCCCAGAACGTCCACCTGGCGGCCGCTCGTGGTGTACGGGTGCAGCCTGGGCTCGTGCCGATACGGCAGGCCCGGCACCAGCGCATTGACGAGCACGGCGATCATCTGGTCCAGCTCTGGGCTGGCGAGTTCGCGCTTGCTGACCCGCCACAGGTCGAGCTGATGCGGGGTGCCGGTGTGCTGCCAGTCGATTGCGTCGCGCCGGTAGCAGATGCCTGGGCACGCGAGCAGCACGTCGGCTGGCGGGCGCGCTTCCGCGGCGAGATGACGCAGCGCCGGCGGCACCATCGCGGTGGCGTGGCTGCGCAGCATCCGCTCCTCGTCGACGTACCGGGTATAGCGGACTGCCCTGGTGACATCGGCCGGGTCGTATCCCAGCCGGTCGTAGCTGTCGGAAATCGGCACGATCCGCGGCCCGCTGCACCAGCGAACCTGACAACTCGCGCCGTCACAATTCCACGCAGCTTCGAGTGCTGAGACCGCAACGTCGGCGATGAGCTGGATCGCGTGCGGTCCGGCAGCTGGGTCGGATAGGTCGCGGATGGCGAGGTCGCGGCCGAGCTGTTCAGCGCTGAGCGGCACACGTGTCGTGCGGACTTGGTCTAGCGATTTCATGACGAGGACTCCTGTCGCGGCTGGGCACGGATGAGGTGAACGCCTCCCGGCCCGGCGCGGTACCGGAGCCGCTAGCCAGTCAGGACATGCCGACGCGCCTCCGCAAGCCCGCGACGGGCCGGGAGGCGAGGAAATCGCAATCCGGTCGGCGTGATCATGGTGTAAGGATACCCAGCACGCCAACGCTCACCAAGGGCTTATTTTGCGGCGGGAGTCAGCGGGAGTCAGCAGGTCCCGAGCCGGGTCTTGCCGGCGAGCAGCGACTGGTTCCGCAGGGCGGTCTGGAAGCCGATCATCGAGGTCTCGGCCTGGGAGGCACGGGCCCAGCCCCGAGGGGCATGCGAAGGACGCGACTTGGCTGCTGGAGAAGGCGTAGCCGTCGAGAGCATCTCCAGCATGCTGGGCCACGCGCCCCGCCCGCCTGCAATACCGGCCGGCGGGGCCGTAGCACGCTGCCCAGCGAGTCCGCCCGCTAGACGTGGCTGCCCATTCGGCAGCCACCCCTTGACGGCGCTGGCTGACGATGGCTACCTGACGATCTCCAGGTAATCGAGCACGGTGCCGTCCTCGGCCAGCCCGGTGATCTGGAGCGAGGAGTTGCCTGGCCCAAAGCCTGGCACGCTGTCGATCACGAGCAGGCAGTAGCCGGTGTACCGGACGCGCGACCAGTTGACGGTCTCGTTGGTGATGCCGCCGGTCGGCGTGGAGTTGATGTAGGTCGGGACCGCGCTGTCGTTGTTGACGTTGCCGAGGTAGCTGTCCGGGATCAGGCCCGGCGTCGTGGAGTTGCCGTCGAAGCTGTACAGGCTCTTCCCACCGCCGCCGGCGGTGATGTAGGTCGTGCCGGCCGGCGAGGAACCGCTGTTGCTCAGTACCGTGCCGATCGGCGCCTCCTGGGTGGCGGACCCGCCGATAATGGGGTCGGTGCGCTCGTAGATGTGGTTGTGGCCATTGATCACCAGGTCCACGGTGTACTGGTTGAAATACGGCACGAAGTACTCGTCGACGCCGCCGTCGCAGCCGTGCTTGGAGCAGGTGCTGTAGGCGCAGTGGTGGAAGTAGGCCACGATGAAGTCGACGCCCGAGCCCGGCGTGCGCCACGCGCTCAGCGTGTTGCCCAGCCAGGCGGCCTGCGCGCCGCCGGAGTAGCCGAGGTTGGCCGGGATCTCGAAGGAGACGTCGTTGGCGTCGAGGCTGATGAAGCCGACGTTGCCGTAGGTCCACGCGTAGTAGACCGGCGGCGTGGAACTGGTGACCTCGCCAGGGAAGTCGAACCTCGAGTAGATGGCGCCGTAGGTGTCCGGGGAGTACCAGACTTCCATCTCGTGGTTGCCCATCGCGACCTGCCAGGGCAGGTTGCCGGCCGCCGGCTCGACCAGGTTGAACCAGGAATCCCACACCCTTGGGTCGTACTGGTCGACGAGCAGCCCGTCGCCGCCGTTCTCCGCGTAGGAGATGTCACCGGCGTGCAGGTGGAACGCCGGGTTCTGGGTGCGGATCTGGGTGGTGGTGCCGACCGAGTCGTACGTCCAGCCCTGGTCGCCGAAGGCGGTGAACCGGAACGGCACGCGGCCAACCGGCGCGGTGGTGAAGCTGCCCAGGGTCGCGACCGTCCCGGAGAAGTCCCAGCCCTGGTGGCCCACGCTGTAGTAGTAGGTCTGGCCGGGCTGCAGGCCGCTCAGATTGGCGTGCAGGTAGTACTGCTCGATGGTGGCGGATGCCAGCGACGGCGGGATCGAGTCGTCCGGCTCGGCTGTCGCGGTGTTCCAGATGCTGGCCGGCGTGGTGACCGTGCGTACCTCGGCCGCAATGGGACCGCTGAGGTCCAACGGCGACGGTCCGATCCGGATGAATGGACTGGTAACAGGCGCCTTGACCTGCCATCCGATGTTCATCTGGGTCGTCGGGTCGGCGCCGTAGGCGATGTGCCGCCCGAACGGCGCGACGGTGCTGCCGGCCGGACCGTCTGCGCTCGTGAGCAGTGCCGGCGTCGCCCTGCGAGGAGTTGCAAGCTTCGTGCTCGAGTCGCGGGCAGCGGTCAGGAGGATTGGGCCGGCGATTGCGGCGCCTGCGCCAATGGCGCCGCCCCGCAGCAGGGAACGGCGCGAAGTAACACGACGGAACCACTCGTGCTGCTCCGCGGCGCTCAAGCGACGTGCTTGTTCAGGCGTGATGCGCGAAGAAGTCATGAGCGGACGTTAAGGCCTGCCCGTGACAGGGCAGGCTCGGAAGAATGAACGGTCGAGTAACACGGTAAAAACCTGAGCACTAACTGAGCTTGACCTCGGTCGGACGAAGCCGAATAGATCCTGATAAAGCTCAGCGTCAGGCAACGAATGTACCGAAGGTACCGTTACCAGGACGTCCGGCTGACCGAGTACCTGGCGGCACGCGACCGCTACCGCACCACGCGGCAGAGTTGCGTCCACCAGAGTGGTGTGCCGACCGGCCCGTTGACGGACGTGGCGTGAGAACGCGCGGACCTCCGCGGTCGGCCAGCACGGCCCGGCCGCAGTCAGATCGCGAGGAGCTCGGCGGACTGGCTTGCGGCGTGCAGGCTGTCTTGCAGCACCGACGTGGTGATCGCTGCCCGGTCGGATAGATCGGCTAGCTCGGCGATGGCAGTCTCGTCGGCGGCTGTCGCGGCGACAAGGTCCAGGTACTTGTCGTTCAGCCCGCTCAGGTGCAGCGCGTCCCGCCAGTCCCGGTACGCGGCGTCTGCCGCCGCGACCTGGGCCGCGAACCGCTCTAGAGCGGCGACCCGAGCGGCGGTTGCCGCCTGGGCGACCTCCAGTGCGCGCTGCTGGGACTTCAGTACTCTGACGGTCATCGAACCTGCGGGGCGCTGCTCGGCATGGATCGCGCGCAGGCCGGTCACCCTGCGCAGCGCGGACGCGATCTCCCACTCGTGCCGGCGCAGCGTCGGCTCGTCGGCTTCCAACAGGCCCGCGGCGCGAATCTCGGAGCGCAAGGTGGTCTCGATCGCCGACTGCGCCCTCGCCAGGATGGTGCGGCACGGGCCGTCGAGCTCGTGCGGACAGACGACGCGGTCGCCGCTTTCGGCTAGTTCGCGCACCGGGGAAAACTGCGTCCCCAGCACGGCCGCGAGACCCGCCGCCGCTCCGGCGAGCGCGAGCCACATGTCGGGATAAACGGCAGGCAGCGGATTCGCGATGGCCGTCCCGAGCAGCGCGGCCGACGCCGACCAGCACGCCAGGACGCTCGCGCGGACGCTCGGCGCCGCCGCGGACAGCCAGCGGGCGGTGCGGCTGGTTACCTCATCCTGGCGGCCGGCGAGCGCTCGCAGTCTCGGTGGCAGCGTCGGATCGGTAGCCGGCCTGGCCCACGGAGCTTTCCCTTCGGTCATCCGGCCTCCTGACCTCGCGCTGCTACTAGCATGCGCCGCGAGGCTGGGCCGGTGCCAGCGGGGCCGCCGATAAGCTGCCATGCACTGACCAGCGCACGGGAGCGGCGATGAGCGCGGATGTCCCCGAGTCCGAGACGGGCCCAGACGATGACCGCTCAGGCGTCATCGCCGCTGCGGCTGGCGGCCGGGCCTGGCTGGCCGCACTGCCCGGCGAGCTCAGCGCTCAGCGGCGTCTGATGGCTGGGCTGCTCGATCACTGCGCGGCCACGCCGTCGGTGACGTGGCTGCTAGTTGGCTGCTCGCTGGGCCGCGGCGCGGCTGACGCCCTGTCCGACATCGACGGCGCGCTGGGCGTCCGGGCCGACCCCGGCGAGGGCGGCGCTGCGGACGTCCAGGCGGCGGAAGCGGGTGTGGTTGCGGCTCTCCCAGGCTTCGGACCGGTCGTGGACGTGCTGCGGCACCGGTACGGGCCAGCTGACCGCTTCATCCGGCGGATCTTCGCTCAGTTCGCCGACCGCAGCCAGCTCGATCTGACGGTCATGGCTGACGCCGAGATACGCGGCGGCAGGTCGGAGCACCCCGACTTCGTCGTGCTCTACGACACTGCCCGCCAGCCGACAGAATCGGCCCCGGCTGAAGCCGGGCAGCCCGGCGAGCCTGCCCCCGGTTACGCGGTGACCGGCGAGCAGATCCGCGAGTGGGCATTCCTCGGCTGGTGCGCCCTCATCGACCTGGACAAGTACCTGCACCGCGGCTCGCTGTGGGAGGCCCATGACCGACTCCACGACGCACGAGGCCGCATCTGGGCACTGTGGGCAGCCGCCACCGGCGCGCTGTACCCCTGGCACGGCCTGTCGCAGGTGCTGGACCGCGATCCCGGCAATCTGCCTCCCGGCATCGACGGCACCGTCGCCGGCCTCGACGCCGCAGACCTGCGCCGCGCCGCTGCCGCCAGCGCCGCAGTGCTCACCCGGGTCAGCACCGCGGCCGCCGAGCGGTGCCCGGCCGAACTACCCTCGGCCATGGCAAGCTACGTCACCCGCGTTCTGTCGGCACCCTGAGCGCTAGCTCGAGCAGCCTGCTGACCGGAAAGGCGCGCCGCGTCACGCCCGGCAGGTCAGCGGCACGCCGCCGTTGTAGGCAACCATGTCGGTCAGAGCGGCCGCGATGTCGATCGGGGCGCCGCGCGGCGTCCCGGCAAGCTCGGCGCAAGCACGGTGCAGGTTACCGACGATCCGCTCGCGGTCCGCCCACGCCGCGAAGCGACCAAGGTCGGTGCTCCGGGCGGCCTCTAGCGGCGAAACGTCCGCCGCCCGGCAGTCGCGCGCGACGTCGAGAACGAACCGCAGGTAGACCAGCGTGGCCTCGATCGGCGCGGTGTCGTGGAAGACCGGACCGTGGCCTGGCACGATCGTCGCCGCGCCGAGCGGTGCGACGACGCGCTCGATTACCTCGATGGCGCCCTCGACCGAGCCCATGAGCAGGAACGGCGTGCCGCCGTTGAAGATCAGGTCACCGCAGAACAGCACGGACGGCTCGGGGATCCACACGAGCGAATCGTTCGTCGTGTGCGCCGGAGTGCCGACGTACCGCACCTGTGCGGCCAGGTCGCCGGCGTGCAGGCTGAGCCCGTCGGTGAAGGTTATGAATGGCGGGTCCAGGCTCAGCTCGCCCCACTCGGGTCCATCCCAGATCGCCAGGTCGCGCGGCCGCCCGAAGGCGATCGCCTCGGCGCGCGTGCGGTCCTGGCCGATGATGGCGGCGCCGGCGAACAAGCAGTTCCCGTACGTGTGATCGCCATGGTGATGGGTGTTGACGACGGCGCGGACCGCCGCGGGCGTCACCGTCGCGATCGCGCGCTGGTAAGCCCTGGTGCGCCGTTCGGTCGAACAGGAGTCAATGCTGATGACTCCCTGCGGGCCGACGAGGAACCCGGTGTTGTTGATCCACCAGGTACCGTCGGGCTGCACATATGCATAGACGCCAGCCGACACCTGCTCCACCTCAGGTCGGCCAGGCTGGGTGATGTCAAGGTCCAGGCTGCTCACGATGTCCTCCCGGACTTGCGCAACGATGGCGCCACGGTGGCGATGCAATGATCCCTCAAGCCTGGCGGAAGCGGACGTAACAGCGGCCATTCCGGTTAGCTCGCGATTGCGGATCCCCGACCGGCTAGCTGGCTGGCAGCAACACGAGCGCTCGGTTGTGCGGGCCCTTGAAATCGAGAATGAACCGCTCGGAGGTGCCGTAGGCCGCGTGGTGCCTTTCGATCGCGGCGAGCAACTCGTCCCGGCCGAGCTTGGTGTTACTCGACCAGAAGTTGCAGCAGGGCACGAGGACGACCGGTCGCGCGTGCGCCGAGTTGACCACCTCGCGTAGCGCCTCGTCCGGATGCAGGCCGATAACCACGTCGTAATAGCCCGCCATGTCGGCACGGTACTCTTCAGGCCGGCTGGAAACTCCCTTTAGAACCCAGCCACGCGGGTCCACGACGTCGCAATAGACGTTATGCCGCTTGCGCAGAATCCGCGCTAGCATCCCCTGCCCGCCCGCGACGTCGGCAGCCGTCTCAGCTTGCGGGAACCGGGCAGCAACAAAGTCGGCAGTCACCTGGAACCGCCGCTCGTCACCGTGAAACCGGTGCGTCGCCACTGCCGGACCTTAAGGATAGATATGCGTACTTCGGCACGCGCCCGCAGCTCCTTAACGTATCAGGCGCGGCGAACAATCCGGCTTGTGCGAGCAGCGCCCGGGGCGGTCACCTGGCGTCTTGCTTCCTCCCCCGACTGCCCGACCTCGTCGCTGGCATGGGCTTCTTGCTCGCGGCGGCGCTCATGGAGAGCTCGAGCGCCTTGAGGAGGCGAGGCGCGAGCTGCTCGGCCAGCGCGGGTGCGAGGGCGTCGGCCAGCTCCGCCGCGAATACCTCCGTGAGCATGAGTCTCTCGGCCGTCGACATCCGGGACGCGCTTCCCGTACCGCCAAAAGCCGTCTCGAAGAGTGCGGCAGTCGCGGCCGCTCCACGCATAGGCGATTCTCTAGATCCGCCGGATTCATTCAATATGTCCCGGATCAAGTCATCTACCATCGACTCAGCATCGTCTTCGCGTGATTGCCTTGATGACTCAACCGCCATGGTTGTTCCCCTGTCTTATCCGTTGCCGATACGCCGCGTGCCGCGCCCGGCAATCCGCTACCGAACTGTTGCCAGCGCAGGGCCTGACCCGGCCGGTCATAGGACCGTCGGCACCCGTGGCTGGCAGGAAGCACTACTCCTGACGTCGCCAGGCCCGCGCTGGCTGCCGAGCGCAGCCGCGTGCGGCTAGCGTGCGAGCGCAGCGAGCATGAGCGGATGATCCATGAGTCCGTCACCGTCCTCGTGGCGATGGCGCAGGAGCTCGGCGAGCAGGAGCGGGTGCTCGATCATGCGATCACCGCGGCCCCCGCGACGGCGCGCTAGCGCGGCCAGCAGCAGCGGATGCTCGATGATGGCCTCGTCACCGTCCTCGTGACGGTGCCGCAGGAGCGCCGCGAGCAGCAGCGGATGCTCGATCATGCGATCGCCCCGCCCCCTGCGACGGCGCGCCAGCGCGGCCAGCAGCAGCGGATGCTCGATGACCGGTTGCTCGCCCTCTTGCCCCCGACGGCGCATCAGCGCGGCGAGGAGCAGCGGGTACTCGACGATGGGCCCCTCTTCCTCATCTTCGTCCCTACGGCGCATGAGCGCGGCCAGCAGCAGCGGGTGCTCGATCATGCGGTCGCCCCGCCCCCTGCGGCGGCGCGCAAGCGCGGCCAGCAGCAGCGGGTGCTCGATGATCGGTCCCTCGTCTTCCTCATGGCGGCTCATCAGCGAGGCGAGGAGTTCTTCCTCGGCTTCCCCGATTGAATGCTCGGTGGTGGTTGTCACGAAGCCCTCCTTCGGAGGCGGTGCTCGCAGGGCGTCCAGACCAGGGGCAGCCCTGGCTCAGCCGGCCGGTGGCGTGTCCCCGCCGGTTAATTGCCTGCCGCGCTGCGTCTATGCCACCCGTGCGGGGTGAGCTGCGACGTGTCCTGCAGCGACGCCAGCTCACCGGGCAGGAACGGCAGGCCACCCGTTACGGCTGAACGTCTCCACCACTGTTGCTCAGGATCTCCGCCACGGTTGCTGAAGATATCTGCCGCTCTGGCGGCATCTGTTCAAGCAGCTCGCGCGACCGCGGTCGCTGCGAGCAGCAGCAGACCCACCCTGATCCACCGGGAGTGTCGGCACCGGGTCATAGCGTGACGCCGTGAGTGACGCATTCGCCGCGGCAGACCGCTTCTTGCTCAACCAGGCCCGGCTGCTGGAACGCCGGCTGTTCGGCACCTGCTTCCTCGGCCAGCCTCCCGAACTCGTGGTCAGAGCGCTGCTTGGCTACCAGAATCCGGATGGTGGGTTCGGCCATGCGCTGGAGCCGGACACCCGCTGCCCGGCGAGCCTTCCTGTCTACACAGAGGTCGCGCTCCAGGCGCTGGCCACGGCTGGTGCCAGCGTCAGCGACGCTGCCGGGACGACGATGGCGCGGCGAGCGTGCGATTTCCTGGCTAGCGCGGCTGCGAACGCCGGAGCGGGTGGTGGCGTGCCGTTGGCGTTCGATGTGATCGAGTCATTCCCGCGCGCCGCGCACTGGACCGATTGGGCCTACGAGCCAGGACTCAACCCGACCGCCGGCCTGGTCGGGCTGCTCTACCAGCTTGGTGTCGAGCATCCCTGGCGAGAGGCGGGGACTGCGTACTGCTGGCAGCGGCTGGAATCGGACGGCCTACCGGGCGACGCGCACGCGCTATCGGAAGTGCTCGTGTTCCTGGAGCATGTTCCTGACCAGGAACGGGCCTCCCCGCACGCGGCCGCAGTAGCGGCGCACTTTCCTGAGGTCGCCATGCTCAACCTTGACCCGGACGCGCCTGGCTACGGGCTGACGCCGCTGGACCTAGCGCCGGAGGCTGGCTCGCGGTGGCGCTCCCTGTTTGCGCCGGAACTGATCGACGCGCACCTCGACCGCCTGCTCCGTATCCAGCAGGAGGACGGCGGCTGGCCGATCACCTGGGACCCGCCGAGCGAGGCTGCCGTGTGCGAATGGCGCGGCCTGGTGACGCTGAAGGCGCTGCGCACGCTCACGTCCTACGGCAGGCTCACGCCCAGCGCCTAGGCTCTCTGTGGACCGCGCGGATTCAGCGGTAGACGAGCGTCCCGTCGTCGAGGTCTGCCTTGGGCAGGATCTCGCGCTCTTGCTCGTGCTCCAGCATGTGGATCCACGGCTCGCGATCGCCCTGCTTGAACAGGACGTGTTGCGAGCGCATGACATAGCCGGGGTTGAAATTCTCCGGATCGGACCACGGCCGCAGCTGCATGTCCGCATCCTGCGGCCGCAGGGTCGGGACCACCATCGTCGCGCCCTTGTCCTGCATGTGTGCCAGCAGGCGGGCAACCAAGTCCCTGACCAGGTCCGCGCGCAGGGTCCAGCTGTGCCGGAAGTAGCCGAAGACATAAGCCATGTTCGGGAGGCCGTTGATCATGATGCCGCGCCACGTGACGTGATCGGCGAAGTCAACCGGCTCGCCGTCGACGCTGAACGCGACGTCACCGAGGACCGACATGGTGAATCCGGTGGCGCTGACGACGATGTCGGCCGGGATCTCCGCACCGGAGCTGACCTTTATCCCGTGCTCGGTGAACGCCTCAATGGTGTCGGTGATGATCGACGCCTTGCCCTCGCGCAATACCGCAAAGAGATCGCCGTCCGGGACGACAGCGATGCGCTGCTGCCACGGGCGGTACCGGGGGGTGAAGTGCTTGTCGACGTCGAAGCCCTCGGGCAGCAGCGGGCGCATGGACTCGATGAGGAACGTGTGCAGCTCCTCGGGTGCCTCGAAGGACATCCGGGCCAGCATGTCGAGCTGCGAGATGTATTGGCGGCGGAGGATCTCGTGCGTCCACTCCTCGGGAATGTCAAGGGCGCGCAGCGTCACCGCCAGCTCGTGCGTCGTGGGCGGAGCGAAGAAGTAGGAGGGCGAGCGCTGCAGCATCGTTACGTGCTCCGCCTTCTCGGCTATCGCCGGGATCAGCGTCGCGGCGGTAGCGCCAGAGCCGATCACGACGATGCGCTTCCCCGCTAGGTCGAGGTCCTGGGGCCACGCCTGCGGGTGCACGATCACCCCCTGGAAGCGATCCATGCCGTCCCACTGAGGCCGGTAGGGCTTGGCGTGGTTGTAGTAGCCCTGGCACATCCACAGGAACCCGGTGGTAAACCGCAGCCGCTGCCCGGTGTCGTCCTGGACGACCTCGACGGCCCACTGGCGGTCGTCGGTGGACCAGCTAGCCGCGGTGACCCGGTGTTGGTAGCGGATGAACTGACCGAGGTCATACTCGTCAATGACCTCGTCAAGGTAGGCGAGAATCTCCTCGCCTGACGCGATCGACGGGCCGCGCCACGGCTTGAACCGGTAGCCGTAGGTGAAGAGGTCGCTGTCGGATCGCACGCCTGGGTACCGGTGAGTCCACCAGGTTCCGCCGCGGTTGTCCTGGGCGTCCAGGATGACGAAGGTCCGGTCGGGGAACTGCTGCCGCAGGGTGTGCGCCGCACCGATCCCGGACACGCCGGCGCCGACGATGAGAACGTCGAAGTGGCCGGCGTCCTGGATGTCCTCGGTGTCCTGGGCGGGAAGGGTCGTGGGTGCAGTCGTCATGACCGGACCTCCGGGACGCGTCCGCTGCCAACCAGCAGAGTCTAGCTCGGGCATCTTACGTGGTCATTCGGTCGATTTTGTAGCCCGAATCCGGTTTGATCTTGGCGGTGCGGTCTGCGAGAGGGCGGTCAGGTCATGGCCAGGACGGCGTAGGCCGCGAGCCAGTGTTCCACCATGTAGTCGCTGCCGGTGACGTGCGGCAGCGCGGCAGCCAGGTGCGTCGAGGCTGCCTCCACCGCTGCGCCAATCCTGCCGTCCTCAGGCGGCAGGCTCTCAGCCAGCCGCCGCCAGCACCAGGCCCGGCTGGTGTTCAGCCCGTGCAAGTGTGCAATCTGACCTTCGCTTGCGTCGGAGACGACGGCGGGGGTGAACAGCGTCGAGGGCTCACGATCTTCGATGCCAGGCAGGAACCCGGTCAGCCACGTCGCGAACTCGCGGGCTGGCAGCAGCCGCGTCATCAGCTCGGCCTCGGTGAGTGCAGGGGACAAGAAGTCATGACCTGACGGCTCGAACCGGGCGGGTCCGTCCGTGTCGTGGCTGAACCACTCCAGTGCCCTGGCTGTCACCGCGTCCGCGAGCCGGCCCGACCTGCGCTCGGCGTACGGCAGCAAGAGGGAGAAGGCAAAGGCGCTGTTGGGATGGACCCCGTAGCGGATCGGATAGGTCGCCTTGGGGAGCCACTCCAGGAATCCAGCGGTGAGCGCCGCCTCAAGGGGCGCCATCGCCGCGAGCCATGCCATGGCATCGGCGTCGCCGAGTTCGCACAGCTCGTCAATCAGCGCCAGCGCCCACGCCCAGCCGTAAGGGCGCTCGCTTCGCCCGCTCCGCCCCGCGACGAACTCGGCCTCCGCTTGCAGCTTGTCCGCGGCGAACTGCGCATGCAGCAGCGCCCGGATCTCGTCCGGCCGAATGGCGTCCCCGGCGACGCGCAACAGCCGGACCAGCAGCCAGTGCATCTCCACGCAGGAATGCCAGTCCAGGCTGCCGAAGAACACCGGAGTCCGGTCAGCCGGTCGGTGCGGAAAGTCTCCCGGCCCGGTCATCGTGTGCAGGATGTGAGAGGGAAACTCCCGCCCGATGTTGTCACACGCGATCCGGGCATATCCATCCGCACGCTCAACGAGGATCAGGTGCCAGTCGCGGCCGAGTTGCACCGAGTCAACTACCTCCTATGCCGGGGCACCCGGCCGCCAGCGCGCGTGCCGGGTGCGGGCATCTGGCTCGCGGAACAGGGTCAGCCGCGGCCTGGGACCGTCGGTCCGGCCCGTCGGCGGCTTGCGGCAGCCGGCCTGGTAGGGCGCCGGCCACGCCGCGCCGGGGCCGTGGTAGTCCTGGTCGGCGGCGGCGTGGAGGGTCCATTGCGGGTCGTACAGATGCGGCCGCCCGACCGCGACGAGGTCCGCGCGGCCGGCCAGTAGCAGCGAGTTGACGTCGTCATAGGACGCGATAGCCCCGACGGCGATGACCGCGACCCGGTAGCGGCTCGCCAGGTCGTTGCGGATTCGGTCGGCGTAGGGGGTTTGGTAGCTGCGCCCGAACTCCGGTCGCTCATCCTTGACCACCTGCCCGGTGGAGACATGGATGGCATCCGCGCCGTGCTCGGCGAAAGCCGCCGCAATCTGCACGGCGTCCTCGACGTCGTTGCCGCCTTCGTACCAGTCGGTGGCGGAGATCCGTACGCTAACCGGCCGTTCCGCCGGCCATGCCGCCCGCACCGCGTCGAACACCTCAAGCGGGTAGCGCAGCCTGTTCTCCAGCGTGCCGCCGAAGGCGTCCCGGCGGTGATTGGACAGCGGCGACAGGAACGATGACAGCAAGTAGCCGTGCGCGCAGTGCAGCTCGAGCAGGTCAAAGCCGACCCGCGCCGCCGCCTGGGTAGCGGTCACGAACTGCTCGGTGATCTGGTCCAGCTCGGCACGGGTCAGCTCGCGCGGGGTCTGATTAGCGGGCGAGTAAGGAATGGCCGACGGCCCGGCCACCTCCCAGTTGCCCTGCTCGAGAGGCTCGTCCATGCCCTCCCACATCAGCTTCGTCGACCCTTTGCGACCCGAATGGCCGAGCTGGATGCCGATCTTGGCGGCGCTGTGCCGGTGCACGAAGTCGACGACGCGCGCCCAGTCACGCTCCTGCTCCGGCCCGTAGATGCCAGCGCAGCCAGGCGTGATGCGACCCTCCGCGGACACGCACACCATCTCGGTCATCACCAGGGCAGCCCCACCGAGCGCCCGGGCACCGAGATGGACCAGATGAAAGTCGCCCGGCACCCCGTCGCACGCGGAGTACATGTCCATCGGCGACACGATCACCCGGTTGTTCAGCCAGAGGCTTCCCAGCCGGAATGGATGGAACATCGGCGGCGTGCTGGCCGGGGTTGTCAGCGAGTCGCCGTGCTCGGCGGTGCTGGCCGACTCGGCGGTGCTGGCCGACTCGGCGGCAGGCGCTGGCTGGCGCCGGGCAAACCACGCATCCATCCGGGCCATGAACTCGGGATCGCGAAGCCGGAGGTTGTCATAGGTGATGCGACGGCTGCGGGTGACGATGTTGAAGGCGAACTGCTCGGGCTCCTGCTGGATGTAGTGGCCGATGCTCTCGAACCACTCGAGGCTGGCCTTGGCTGCGCGCTGCGTGGACGCGACGACCGGCCGCCGCTCGGCCTCGTATGCCTGCAGCGCGGCCTCGATGCTGGGGTGCTCGTGCAGGCAGGCTGCTAGTGCCAGTCCGTCCTCCATCGCGAGCTTGGTGCCCGAGCCAATAGAAAAGTGCGCGGTGTGCGCGGCGTCGCCCAGCAGGACAAGGTTGCCGTGCCGCCAGGCGGCGTTGGTGATCGTGCCGAAGTTCTGCCACTTCGAGTTGTTCACGAGGATCTTGTGCCCGCCGAGCACGTCGCCGAGCAGGTCGGCGATGCGGGCAACCGATCGCTCGTCGCTGACCCCCGGCGGGAACACCGCTCCGGCCCATTCGCCGAAGCCGACCCGGCGCCACACGTCCTCGTGCATCTCGACGATGAAGGTGCTGCCCGTGGCGTCGTACGGGTAGCCGTGGACCTGCATTACCCCGTACGGGGTCTCCCGGATGTGGAACCTGAACGAATCGAACACCAGGTCGGTGCCGAGCCAGATGTACTTGTTGCGATGCAGCACGCGCGACGGGCCGAACACATCGGCGTACCTCGCGCGCACACCCGAGTTGGCGCCGTCAGCGGCGACGACAAGGTCATGGCCGCGGCGGAGTGCGTCGGGATCCGGTGCCTCGGCGCCGAAGCAGATCCGCACGCCCAGCTCACGGCAGCGCTGCTGCAGGAGTTGCAGCAGACGCTTTCGGCCTATCGCGGCGAAGCCCTGGCCGCCGACCGTGGTGACGGTGTCGCGGAGGTGGATGTCGATGTCGTCCCAGCGCGCACACTGCTCGTACATCCGGGCGTAGAACACCGGGTCGGCGTGCTCGATGCCACCGAGCGTCTCATCGCTGAGCACAACGCCGAAGCCGAAGGTGTCGTCGGGCGCGTTCCGCTCCCAGACGGTGATGTCAGCCGCCGGGTCCAGGGACCGCGCCAGGGCGGCAAAGTACAGCCCAGCCGGGCCGCCGCCAACCACGGCGATACGCATGAGGCCGTTCCCTTCCGCCAGGTGGAGCCCGCTACCGGTCGGCCAGCGGCTCCCGGACCCTGTACCGCTGCACCTTCCCGGTGGAGGTCCTGGGCAGTGCAGCGACGAACTCGATCGAGCGGGGGTACTTGTACGGCGCGATCAGCGCCTTGGTGTGCTCCTGCAGTTCGGCGACCTTGGCAGCGTCGGCGGCGGCGCCGTCCCGCAGCACCACGGCCGCGTGCACGATCATCCCCCGGTCGGGATCGGGGCGGCCGACCACGGCGCACTCGACCACATCGGGATGCCGCTCAAGGGCCTGCTCGACTTCTGGCGCGCCGATGTTGTAGCCGGAGGAGATGATCATGTCGTCGCTGCGCCCCTGATACCAGAAGTAGCCGTCGGCGTCGCGGATGTAGGTGTCCCCGGTGACGTTCCAGCCCTCGCGGACGTAGCTCTTCTGTCGTGGGTCGGCCAGATAGCGGCACCCGGTGGGGCCGACCACGGCCAGTGAACCCGGCGTTCCGTCCGGGACAGGCTCGCCGTCCGGGCCGATCACCCGCGCGCTGTAGCCCGGCACCGGGAGGCCCGTCGCACCCGGCCGGATGTCATCGTCCGCGGCGGCGACAAAGATGTGCAGCATCTCGGTACTGCCGATGCCATCGATGATCCGCACGCCGGTGGCCGCACGGAAGTCGTGCCACACCCACGCCGGGAGATGCTCGCCAGCCGAGACGGCGCGGCGCAGGCTGGCGAGCTTGGCCGCGGCGCCGGCGCGGAGGATCGCCCTGTATGCCGTCGGCGCCGTGAAGACCACGGTCGCTTGATGCCGTTCGACCGCCTCGGCCAGCTCGACGGGCGTCGCCCGCTCGAGCAGCAGGCTGGCCGCCCCCGCCCGGAGCGGGAACACCAGCGAGGCGCCGAGGCCGAAGGTGAACGCGATGGGCGGCGTTCCGGTGAACACGTCGCCGGGCACGGGCCTAACCAGGTGCTTGCTGAAGGTATCGGCAATGGTCAGCACGTCGCGATGGAAGTGCGCGGTCACCTTCGGCACACCAGTGGTGCCCGAGGTGGTGGCCAGCATCGCCACGTCGTCGGCGGCCGTGTCGACGTTGTCAAACGTGCCGGGCTTGGCCGCTGCTCGCCTGTTCAGGTTGTCGTCGGGGCCGCCGAAGGTCAGGAGCGGCGTGACGGGCGCGGCGGCGGCAAGGTCGTCGGCAAAGCGGTGGTCACAGAGCAAGACCGCCGGCCTGGTCAGCCCGGTCAGCGTCGTCAGCTCGCTCGTGCGCAGCAACGGCATCGTGGCGACCACGACGCCACCCGCCTTCAGCACGCCGAACCAGCACGCGAACAGCCACGGGTTGTTCGGCCCGCGCAGCAGCACCCGCTGGCCGGGCACCAGGCGGAGATCTTCGGTGAGCACGTGGGCCACCTGGCTCGCCCGCTCGAGCAGATCGCCGTAGGTCCAATGCTCCCCGTCGGTCAGCAGGCACGGCCGGTCGGCACCGAACCTGGCCACGCTGTCGTCGAGCAAGGCCGCGGCGGCGTTGAGGCGCTCGGGATACTGAACATCCGGGTGGTCCAGATTTAGGTGCGGCCACTCCGCCTCCGGCGGCAGATTGTCCCGGCAGAAGGTGTCAACGTGCGCTGAGCGTCCAAGC
>JASHSZ010000065.1 GCA_030040815.1 Streptosporangiaceae bacterium | reverse complement strand
AAGCGCGCTGTTCGGTGAGATGGGGCCGCCGCGGAACACGACCTGCGGCCCGGAGGCGAGTTCGGTCCAGGCCTCGAGCACCTGGTCAAGAGGGATCTCGGTGGGCCGGTTCAGCACCACGCCCAGCGTGCCCTCGTCGTTGTCGTCCTCGACGATCAGCACGACCGTCCGGCGGAAGTTAGGATCACCGAGATGCGGGGTCGCGGCGAGCAGCCGACCGCTGAGGGATTGCGCCTCCATGCCCCCATGATGCGCCCGTCAGGTGAATAACAGCACAGCGCCACCTGATAACACCGCCGGCGCCAGCCGTCAGCGAGCGCCGCGACGCGCCAATCCGCCGAGGGCGACGTACCCTTCAGGTGTGCCCTCCGCTATGAGCGCCGCCAGCACGGCGAGTGTCGCCGAGCCGCAGCCGCAGACCGGGCCCGGTGGGCCCGCTCTCGATGCCGCGCGACTGCGCGTCGCCGTGCTGCGACTCTCGCGCCGGCTGCGCAAGCACGACCTGGCGGGGCTGACGCCCAGCCAGCTGTCCACGCTGTCCTACGTCGGCAAGAACGGCCCGGTGCGACTCGGCGACCTGGCCGCGGCAGAGCGCATCGCGCCGTCCACGCTGACCAGGGTCGTCAATGTGCTGGAGGACCGCGGTTACCTGAGCCGCCAGCCTGCCCCTGACGACGCCCGCGCCTACCTCGTCACCGTCACAGACGCCGGCCTGGGCGTGCTCGAGCGCATCCGCGAAGAGGGCCTCAAAATGCTGGCCGACATCCTGCAGACGCTCCCCCCGGACCAGCTGGCCGCGCTCGAGGCTGCGCTGCCGGCGCTGGAGTGGCTGGCGGGCTCCGGCTGAGGCCGGCCGCGCCAGCCGAGCGCCGCCCACCGGTCAGAACAGCAGGCTGGACAGCCTCGCCCGGGCCCTGGTGACCCGCGGGTCCTTGGGCGGCAGGATGTCGAACAAGCTGAGCAGGTGCCTACGGGCCAGGTCACGCTCGTCCCCGGAGGTCCGCGACACGGTGGCGAGCAGTCGGTCGAATGCCGTCTCGATCTGGCCGGTGGCCAGTTCGAGATCGGCGAGCCGGGATTGCGCGAGAGCGTCGCCGGGCCGGCTGGCCGCGTCCCGCCGGACAGCCGCCTGGTCGTACCCGTCGACCCGGCGGATCAGGCTCACCTGGCCGAGCCCCATCGTCGCGATCGGATCGCCGGGATTGCTCGCCAGGATCTTCTCGAACGCGGCCGCGGCAGCGTCCAGGTCGCCGCGCTCCATCGCCTGCTGCGCCTCGGCGAACACCGCGTTCGGGCCCGCGTCGGCCAGCGCCGCCTGACCCGGCATGGCCACCGACTCTGCATCCGCGGCGCCGCCGGGCTGGCCGTTATCCGCGGGCATCCCGGCCGTGTGCACGCCAAGCTGATCGGCAACCTGCATGACCTGACCTAGCCATTGCCGGACTTGCTGCTCGGGCATGGCGCCGACAAAACCGTCCACGACCTGGCCTGCCACCACGGCCACCACCATCGGGATGCTCTGTACCTGCAGCGCCGCGCTGAGTTGCGGGTTGGCGTCCACGTCAACCCTGGCGAGCACGAACGCGCCGTTGGCCTCGGTGGCCAGTCGCTCGAGGATCGGGCCAAGCTGCTTGCACGGGCCGCACCACTCCGCCCACAGGTCGAGGATGACCGGGACGGTCCGAGACCGGGCGACAACCTCGGCGTTAAAGGACTCATCCGTGACGTCCATGATGAGCTCGGACTGCGCGCCCGGCTGGCCGTCTGCGGCCGAACTCTGCTCCGCTGCGCGCTGTCTGCGCTGCGCCGCTGCCTGCCGCGCGCCCAGGTCCACCGCCCCATAGATAGAGAAGTTCCGCGGCTGATTCATGCTTCCATCCTGCCCCACGCCCCGAGGGCCCAGCCCCCCGTGCACCCCCAACCGTAACCCGAACACACACCCAGGCATTCCGCTCGCCTCAGTGCGGGGGCGCGGCGGACGGCGCCGTCAGAAGGCCGGAGCCTCGACGTAACTGCCCCACTCTGCTCGCAGCGCGCCGCAGATCTCGCCGAGCGTCGCTTCCGCGCGCGCCGCGGCGATCATCGGCGGGATCATGTTGACCTCCGACCGCGCGGCGGTGACCAGATCTGCCAGCGCGGCCGAGACCGCGGCCTGATCCCGGCGTGCCTTCCGCTCGCCCAGCACGCGGACCTGCTCCACCTCAACCTCGTGGCTGACTCGGAGGATCTCCACCGGGCGCTCGACGGTGTCGGTGAGGCAGTTGACGCCGACGATCCGCTTGTCCCCTTTCTCGACCTTCTGCTGGTAGGCGAACGACGCCTCGGCGATCTCGGCAGTGAACCAGCCGTCCTCGATGCCGCGCAGGATTCCGCTGGTCATCGAACCGTCCGGGCTGAACCCGCGGATGCGGGCGAAGATCGCCTCCGCCTCGGCCTCCAGCCGGTCGGTTAGCGCCTCCAGGTACCAGGACCCGCCGAGTGGGTCAGCGACGTTGACGACGCCGGTCTCCTCCATGATCACCTGCTGGGTGCGCAGCGCGATCTCCGCCGCGTGCTCGCTGGGCAGGGCGAGCACCTCGTCCAGCGCGTTCGTGTGCAGCGAGTTGGTGCCGCCGAGCACCGCGGCTAGCGCTTCGATCGCCGTCCGGACGACGTTGAGCTCAGGCTGCTGCGCGGTCAGCGACACGCCCGCGGTCTGGGTGTGGAAGCGCAGCCACTGCGCTCGCTCCGACTTCGCGCCGTAGACGTCGCGTAGCCACCGGGCCCAGATCCGTCGCGCCGCGCGGAACTTGGCGATCTCTTCGAAGAAGTCGATGTGCGCGTCGAAGAAGAACGACAGGCCGGGCGCGAACAGCTCGATGTCCAGCCCGCGGGACAGGCCGAGTTCCACGTAGCCGAACCCGTCCGCCAGCGTGAACGCTAGCTCCTGCGCCGCCGTCGAGCCAGCCTCCCTGATGTGGTAGCCCGACACCGACAGCGGTTTGTACGCCGGGATGTGCGCCGCGCAGTACTCCATCAGGTCACCGATCAGCCGCAGGTGCGGCTGCGGGGGGAAGAGCCACTCCTTCTGCGCGATGTACTCCTTGAAGATGTCGGTCTGCAGCGTCCCGTCGAGCGCGCCAATGTCCGCGCCCTGCCGTTCCGCCGCAGCCAGGTACATGCAGAACACCGGTACCGCCGGGCCGCTAATCGTCATGGACGTCGTCACGTCAGCCAGCGTGATTCCGTCGAAGAGGGCGTCCATGTCCGCGGCCGAATCAATGGCGACGCCGCAGTGCCCGACTTCGCCGGCCGACCGCGGGTCGTCGGAGTCGCGGCCCATCAGCGTGGGCATGTCGAAGGCCACCGACAGCCCGCCGCCGCCCGCCTGAAGCAGCATCT
>JASHSZ010000514.1 GCA_030040815.1 Streptosporangiaceae bacterium | reverse complement strand
GGCGATCCGCCACGGTCGGCCGCCGTCCGGGTAGTTGGGCACGCCTTCGTAGATGACGGTCGTGGTGCCGAGCGCCAGCGGGCCGTAGACGATGTAGGAGTGCCCGGTGATCCAGCCGATGTCGGCCATGCACCAGTACACGTCGTCGGGGTGGATGTCCTGGTAGTACTTCGACGTGCCGGTCACGTACGCCAGGTAGCCACCAGTGCTGTGCTGGCAGCCCTTCGGCCGACCAGTGGTGCCGCTGGTGTACATGAGGAACAGCGGGGCCGTCGCGTCCATGGAGACCGGCGGGACCTCCTGGCCCGCGTACTTGCCGATGATCTCGTCGACGAAGAAGTCACGCCCGTCCACCATCGGCGTCTGCGACTGATACTCGCCCTCCCGGCGCCGCCAGACGAGCACCTTGTCGACCTCCTGGCCCTCCCGCCCGGCCTCGGCGACCGCCTCATCGGCCTTCACCTTGTGGTCGCCCATCGAGCCGGCCCGGTAGTAGCCGTCCATGGTGATCAGCACACGGCTGCCGGAGTCGGCGATCCGGGTGCCGCACGCGTGCCCGGAGAAGCCGCCGAACACCTGGGAGTGGATGACGCCGAGCCGGGCGCACGCCAGCATCGTGATGGCCAGCTCGGGCACCATGGGCATGTGCAACGTCACCCGGTCACCAGCCTTCAGCCCGGCGAAGTCGCTGAGCAGCGCGGCGAACTCGTTCACCTTGCGTAGCAGCTCGCCGTAGCTGATGTAGACGGTCGCGTCCTCCTCGAGTTCGGGGACCCAGATGATCGCGGTCTTGTCGGGATTAGCCGCCGCGTGCCGGTCGACGCAGTTGTAGGAGGCGTTGAGCTTCCCGCCGACAAACCACTTCCAGAACGGGGCGTTGCTGGTATCGAGAACCGTGTCCCAGCGCTTGTCCCAGCTCAGCAGGTCGGCATACTCGGTGAAGCAGTCCGGGAACTTGTCCTCGTTAAACCGGTCAAAAATCGCCGGGTCGTTGGCGTTTGCCTGCTGCACGAACTCTGGCGGCGGCGGAAAGTATTCTTCCTCGCGCCAGTGAACAGCGATCTGGGACTCGGAGACGTTCTCTGTCTCTTCAGTGTCTGACATTCCTGCCCTCCACGCCGTAGGTCACCCGCGCGCAGCACTACGCGCGGCCCGACAGGGTTGGTATTGCTCGCATGCCCATGGTGGCAGAGTCGGCTGGCAGGCAGTGACGAAGCTTGAATGCGCCCGGTACGGGCAGAAAGCAGCCCCGCCTTGAACCGGCAGCCCGCCGCAGACATCTATGTCATGGCCGCCCTCACACGTATGCGCGTGTCCCAATCGTAACTCCGGGGGACAACTGGGAACAGGCCCGTCGTGATCATTGCGACCGGCGTTCCTAACGTGTATCAGTCCTGGCGGCGAGGTTGACATCGTCGCGATCAACGGTATGTTGCTGCGCAGTCCAGCACCGGGCCAGCAAGCCGGGCGGCGGGCCGCGACCGTGACGCGACCAGACCGGGCGGATGCACTGTCGAGTGCGACGCAGCGCCGATCGAGCGCGGCGTCGCTGACTGCGACACTTGCGTCTCCGGCACCTGCCCGCGCCCTCGCTGGGTTGGGGGGTTGGATCCGGGAGGGGCCTGGGGACTCAGTAGACAACGGAAGCTGCCGGATAGCGGCCGCCTCCGGTCCGAAGGATCCCCAGGCCCTCTTCCCAGCTGCGGGCGACAAGGCCGAACGTGGCTGGCAGTGTCCGTCAGGCGCGCCGACCCTAACGGCCGTCGGACACCGCGGAGCGGTCTGGCCCGCTAGGCGCTCTTGCGCTGGCGGGTTGACCGACGCTCTGGGGCAGGCGGCTGCTCGCCCCGCTGGCCGCGGATCACGGCGAGCCGTTCGGCGAGCACTTCCTCCAGGTCAGCCACGCTCCGCCGTTCCATAAGCATGTCCCAGTGACTGCGCGGTGGCTTGACCTTCTTGGGCGTGGGCACGTCACCGCTGGAGGTAACAGCGAGTGCTCCGCATATCCGGCATTCCCAGTTAATGGGCAGTTCGGCTTCGGCCGAGAACGGCACGGTAAACCGGTGACCCTTCGGGCAGTCGAAGGACACCTCCTGACGCGGCGCCAGGTCCGTGTTGCGGTCGTTCTCGTAGCTGGTAGCTCCGAGCCGCGTGCCGCGAAGTGCTCGCTCGGCCATGTATTACTGCCTCCCCAGGCGTTGCGCCATCAACCTAACCAACGGCCAGGTCGCGAACAAGATTCCCGGCCAGCGGGCAGTCCAACCGCGCACATCACGGTTGATCTGAGGAAAATCCGGCCTAGCCGGCGATTCTCGGCTGCCAGCGGCCACGCGCGATCAGGACGTCCCGCAGCAACTCGGTCTGGTCTGTCATGATCCCGTCCACACCGAGGTTCAGCAGGCTGGCCATCAACGCCGGATCGTTGACGGTCCACGCGTGTACCTGGAGGCCGACCGCGTGCGCCCGGTCGAGGAACCGGCTGGTCG
Organism: Streptosporangiaceae bacterium; assembly: GCA_030040815.1. The sequence continues at coordinate 136 of JASHSZ010000514.1, read as the reverse complement.
CCATGCCAGCCGGGATCTGCGCGCACTGAATCGTCCGCGCGGCAAACCGCGCCGCCAGGGTGCGGGCCGGCAGCCCGGCCTTGATGGCGCCGATGTCGGCCGGAGCGGTGGCCGAGCAGACCGGCCGGTCCAGCAG
>JASHSZ010000513.1 GCA_030040815.1 Streptosporangiaceae bacterium | reverse complement strand
GGGGGCTGTTGCGGGATTGAGTGCATTGGCTGGGCGGGTAGCGCCGAGTGGGCGGTGTGGGTGTCGGGGGCGGTGCGGCCGTTTTGAGCGGCGGGGTGGCCGGCGAGGTTTGCTGTCGGTGTTGTCAGCGGGCCAGGGCTGCGAGTGCGGTGCTGGTTAGGTGGCCGGTGCTGATGGCTTTGAGCAGGTTGGTGACGGCGGCGAGGAGTGTCCATTCGGCGGTGGCGCGGGGTTTTCCTCGCATTGATAGCTGCCGGAAGCCGAGATTGTGCTTGATGTTGCCGTTGGGAGTCTCGGCGATGTGGCTGCGCTGCCGGTAGGCGGCGGCGCCGTCGTCGGTGGCCAGCCGCGCGGCCATGGCGGTGATCACCGGGTCGGCCCAGTCGCCCGGGCGCTGCTTTCCGGTCGAGTGGCTGGCCAGGTCCCGGTTCTTGCCGGTGGCGATTAGCCGGTCCGGGCCGTCGATGGTCAGGTTGCGGGCTGATAGGTAGCCGGCGTCGGCGAGGATCAGCCCGATCGGCGGGCTGTCAGTACCGTCCCCGCTGTCGGCTGGGCGGCTGGCAGTGATCAGGGCGGCGGCTTGCTCGGCGGCGCGGAGCATCGGCTCGAACCAGGGCGTGTCGACCTGGTCGCTGGTCAGCCGGGTGGCCAGGATCAGACCGTCGGAGCTGGTGACCAGCTGGGCGTTGTACCCCTGGATGAACCCGCCGCCGCGGACCGGCATCAGCCGCGAGTGCGGATCGGTGAGATTGCGCATGGTCTTCTGCGAGGCGGTGGCCTGATCCTTGCCCTGCACGGTGCTGCCTGGCTGCCGGCCGGCAGCCCGCTCCACCGCGCGGCCGAGCGCAGCGCGCGCGGTGGCGACTTTGGCGCTGGCGGACGGCGGTGCGGGCAGCGGGCCGGGCAGCCGGGGCTGCCCGGCGGCTAACCGCGCGGCGTTGCGGGCGTGCCAGTCTGCGATGGCCGCTTCCTGCCCGGCGATGGTCCGGTCCAGCCGCCGCCGGGCCGCCTCGACCCGAACCGGTTCGGGCGGGCGTCCGGTCCGGCCTGAAGCAGACAGGTATTCCGCGGCTCGCTGCCGCTCCTGCTGCTCACGCCGGCGGGCCGCCTCCTCCTCGGCGTCCAGCTCGGCCAGCGCCGCGGCGATCCGCTCGGCCCGGCTGCGCGGGTCGGCCAGCTCGGCCGGCAGCTCGTCGCCGCGCACGCCGGGCCCGGACACCGCGTCCTCGGCGGCGTCGGTGGCGGCGTGCTCGGCGGCGATCTGCCCGGCGAGCTCGCGCAGCGCCGCGGCGTTCTTGTTCGCCGCCGCCGACGCTGACGCCTTCACCTTCGTGCCGTCCAGTGCGATCACGCCGAGCTGGCCCATGCCCAGCCGCGCGCACAACATCAGCACCTGGTCGAACAGCGCCGCGGCGGCGGGCCCGAGCCCGGCCCGGAACCGGGCGATCGTCACGTGGTCGGGTACCTGCCCGGCGCAGATCAGCCGGAAGGCGATGTCGGTGCGGCACAGCCGCTCGATCCGCCGCGAGCTGGTCACCCGGTTCGCATACGCCCACACCAGCAGCGCGGTCAGCATCACCGGGTCATAGCCGGCCGCGCCGGCCCGCCCGGCCCGCCGGGTCGCGTGCACCGCGCGAGTGTCCAGGTGATGCTCCACCACCTCGATCACCAGGAACACCGGGTGACCCGCCGGGAGCCAGTCCCGCATGTCCGGTGGCAGCAAGAACGGCTGGTCCCGCTGCACCGGCCGGTATCTCCTCGCCATGAACAGATCTTCTCAAAAGATCATGAACTACCAGCAAAGCCACGCTGGGCCGCAGCACGGATTCTGCAACAGCCCCCCGGGCACGGAAAAGTCTTCGCGATCATGGTCGGAGCGGTGAACCGACGAGCAGCGTTCCGGTTTCCTCATCGGCTACCGCCGGGTAACCCGTGGTTCCGCAGCGATGGGCTCGTCGGCGATGATGGACACCATGGCGGATGCACCCACCCCCGTTGCCGGCGCCGACCCACGGGGACGAACCCCAGGGAACCCGCGCGAGGTGCAGGAACAGCTCAGCGCGGCAGGCTACCTGGCCGACGCCGCGACCGGCACGGTCGTGCACCTGGCTGCCGCGCTGAACAAGCCAGTGCTCGTCGAGGGGCCCGCCGGGACCGGCAAGACGCAGCTGGCCAAGAGCGTGGCCCTGATGACCGGCAAGAGGCTGATCCGGCTGCAGTGCTACGAGGGGCTGGATGAGTCCAAGGCGATCTATGAGTGGGACTACCGTCGTCAGCTCCTGCAGCTCCAGCTGCACCAGAACGGCTCGGGACAAGACCTGCGCGCCGCCGGGATCTTCGGTGCGGACTTCCTACTCAGCCGGCCGCTGCTGGCGGCGATCCGGTCCGACGAGCCCGTCGTGCTGCTGATCGACGAGGTCGACCGGCTGGACATGGAGGCTGAGGCACTGCTGCTGGAGGTGCTGTCGGAGTACCAGGTCTCGATCCCGGAGCTGGGTACGCTGACCGCCCGGCACATCCCGCAGGTGTTCCTCACCTCGAACAACACCCGGGACCTGTCTGAGGCGCTCAAGCGCCGCTGCCTCTACCTGCACCTGGGCTACCCGAGCACCGAGCGCGAGGCGGAGATCGTGCGGCTGCACGTGCCGGAGCTAAGCGAGCACCTGGCCGCCGAGATCGCCGGGCTGGTCGCCGTGCTGCGCACGGCGGACCTGAAGAAGCCGCCCTCGATCTCGGAAACCGTGGACTGGGCCCGCACGCTGCTCGCCCTCGGCGCGAGCGAGCTGACCGACGAGCTCACCCGGCAGACCCTGTCGGTGCTGCTCAAGTATGAGCGCGACATCACGGTGGCCCGCGCCGAACTGTCCCTGGCCTGAGACCCGTGCCGGATAGCCCGCTGCCCGACAGCACGCTCAGCGTGCTGGTCGACGAGCTGCGCCGGGTCGGCATCAGCGTCTCGGTCGGTGAGCACCTGGATGCGGCTCGCGCGCTGGCGGCCATCCCGCTGGCCGACCGCGAGGTCGTGCGGGCGAGCATGCAGTGCGCCCTGGTAAAGCGGGCGGAGCAGCTCGATGCGTTCAACCTGCTGTTTGACCTGCATTTCGGGGGAACGGGCGGGCACGGGCCAGACCCGTTCGGGACGCTCTCGGCCGATGAGCTGGAAACGGCGCTCCGGTCCGCGCTCCAATCGGGGGACGCGGCGGTGCTCCGGGCGCTCGCGGACGAGTACGTGCAGCGGTACGCGGGACTCGAGCCCGGCGCGCCGGTGGCCGGGGTGTTCGCGATGATCGCCGCAACCGAGGCGGCGAACCTCGACGCCATCCGGGCCGACCTGCAGGCCGCAGCCGACGCAGGCCAGGCCGCGGGCCCCGGCGATGCTGGCGCTGGCGGCGGGGCCGGTGGCTCGGGCAGCGAACCCGGAT
>JASHSZ010000512.1 GCA_030040815.1 Streptosporangiaceae bacterium | reverse complement strand
ACCTGCATCGACGTGTCGCTGGTGGCGGATCCGACCCCGGCCTCCTCCCTGGGCACTGATCCCATGACCGAGTCGGTGGAGGGAGCCAGTGCCAGGCCCACCCCGGACCCGATGATGAGCAAGAATGGCAGGCACCAGCGGTACCCGTCGCTCAGTGTCGTCTGCGACAGGAATCCCAGGCCGAGCGCGATGAGGAGAAGCCCAGGCACGACGACGGACTTGGTCCCGATCTTGCGGGCGAGCACCGCTGAGAAGGGCGCGGTCAGTAGCAGCACCAGCGCCACTGGGCCGATGGCGATCCCGGCCCGGAACGCGCTGAAGCCGAGGACGAACTGCAGGTACTGGGTCATCAGGAAAAGCAGGCCCAGCAGGGCGAAGAGCACCAGCGCGAGCGAGGCGATAGCCGCCGAGTAACGTCGGCTGCGAAAGAACGACACCGGGAGCATCGGGTCGGTCCGCCGGTACTCCCAGACGATGAAGCCCGCAATCAGCGCGGCGGACCCGGCCAGCGCTCCGACGACGGGCGCCGCGGCCCACGTCCGGTCGGGAGCTTCGATGACCGCCCACAACAGCAGCCCGAACCCGAGGATGGACAGCAGCGCGCCGACCGGATCGAGCTGCTTGGGGCGGACGTTCCGGGAGTCGGGGACGAGGAAGATCGCGGCGGCCGCGCCCGAGACGGCGATGGGCACGTTGATGAGGAAAACCGACCCCCACCAGAAGTGCACGAGCAGGAAGCCGCCCAGGATCGGGCCGATCGCTACGCCCAGGCCGGCGGTGGCGGCCCAGATCCCGATTGCCCGGCCGCGGTCGCGGTCCGTGCTGAAGACGTTGGTCAGGATCGACAGCGTGCACGGCATCAGCGCTGCCGACCCGACGCCCATCACCACCCTGCCGGCGATGAGTAGTCCCACGTTGCCAGAGAACGCCGAGACGGCCGATCCGGCAGCGAACACCAGCAGCCCGGCGAGGAACACCCATTTACGCCCGACGCGGTCGCCGAGCGCGCCGAGGGACAGCAGCAGCCCGGCGAAGGCGATGGCATAAGCATCGACGAGCCACTGCAGCTGACTTGAGGTGGCGTGCAGGCCCCTGACGATGGACGGCAGCGCGATGTTGAGGATGGTGAGGTCGAGGCTTATGAGGAGCAGGGTCACACACAAGATTGACAGGGTCGCCCATCGCCAGTGGTAGCGTCCGGGACGGGCGCCGAACGTCATGATCGCAGGGCCGACGGTATCGGGCCCAGGTGCCGCGACCGTGCGCTTCCGCTCGCCACGCCGCAAATTATGACGGAGTAGAGCCGGCAGCGACCGAAGCCACGCGGCGCGGAGCCGCTCCCCCTCTCGCTGCCCAGGCCGCGGACGACAAGCGGTTGCATCAACGCGGGCATCCCAGCCTCCTGCCGGCGGAGACCAGTCCCTGATTTCCCCGCTGCCGACGGTGGCAGTTCCCGGCCGGCGGGCATACCAGGTGCGTAGCCAACGCCCGAGGGGCCGAAACCGCGGCGCCGCAAGATGTGCCGGGCCGGTGGCCGCGGGACAAATGGCCCTGGCTTCCACTCAATGGCAGGTCACAGCCTTGACTATCGCTCACTCTAATGATCTGGCCGCGCAGATGCTGCAGGAGTTCGGCGAGCTGCTGGCGATCTCGGGCGGTGATGCGTTCAAGGTCCGCGCCTACGAGAAGGCAGCCAGGGCGGTTGCCGGGCACCCGGCTGAGGTCGCGGGCCTGGATGAGAATGCCCTGATCGCGATCCCTGGCGTGGGCGCGCACCTGGCCAGGAAGATCGTCGAGTTCAGCGACTCCGGGTCGTGCCAGGAGCTGGAGGAGCTGCGTGCACGCGTTCCCGCTGGCCTGCGCACCCTGCTGGTGGTGCCCGGCCTGGGGCCGAGACGAGCCCGCCAGGTGTATGACGAGCTTGGCATCACCTCGGTGACGGAGCTACTGGGGGCCCTGCATGATCAGCGGCTGCGGAACCTGCGTGGCTGGGGCGAGCGGAGCGAGAAGAACCTGGCGCTGGCGATCCACGATGCACAGTCCGGCGGCGGGCGGGTCCACCTGGATGTGGCCCTGGACCTGGCCGGCCAGCTGCTCGGCGAGCTCACCGGCCTGCCGTTCGTGCGGCGTGCTGCCTATGCCGGGTCGCTGCGCCGGATGCGCGAGTCGGTCGGCGACATTGACCTGCTCGTCACCTCGGACCAGCCCGCGGCGGTGATGAAGGCGTTCTGCGCCTCGTCCCGCGTTCTCCGGGTGCTCGCCCATGGGCCAACGAAGTCGTCCGTGCTGACCACCGGGGGCGTGCAGGTCGATCTGCGGGTGGTCGAGCCAACCGTGTGGGGAGCCGCGCTCATGTACTTCACCGGCTCCAGGCCGCACAACATCCACCTGCGGTCGCTGGCAGTACGTTCCGGCCTGAAGCTGTCCGAGTACGGCCTGTTCGACGCCGACTCAGGCGAGCAGCTAGCCGCCGCAACCGAGGAGGAGGTGTATGCCCGTCTTGGCCTGCCCTGGATACCGCCGCAGCTGCGGGAAGACCGCGGCGAGATCGAGGCGGCGCTGGAGGGTCGGCTGCCGCACCTGGTGACCGAGCGCGACATCCGCGGTGACCTGCACATGCACACCAACCTGACTGACGGGATCGCCCCGCTGGAGCAGATGGTCGCGGCAGGGCGAGCGCGCGGCTACGCCTACTGCGCCATTACCGACCACGCGCCGCAGCTGTACATGGAGCGGATGACCACCGACAAGATGCTCGCGCAGCGGCGCCAGCTACGTGATCTGGAGAAGACTGCAGGCATCGCGTTGCTGCACGGCACCGAACTGAACATCGCCGCGGACGGCTCGCTGGACTGGGACGATGAGTTCCTGGCCGGCTTCGATGTCGTCGTCGCCTCGGTTCACAGCCAGCTGCGTCAGCCCAGGGACCAGATGACGGCCCGGCTGCTTCGGGCGATCAGCAACCCGAACGTGGATATCATCGGCCATCCCACGACCCGGCTGATCGGGCACCGGCCGCCTATCGACGCTGACCTGGACGCGGTATTCGCCGCCGCCGCGCGCACCGGCACCGCGCTGGAAATCAACGGCTTCCCCGACCGGCTGGACCTGGACGACGAACTCGTCCGCCGCGCCCGGCTCGCCGGCGTTAAGTTCGCGATCTCCACCGACGCCCACGCCGTCCCGCACCTGGACTACCTGAGATTCGGCGTCGCCACGGCGCAGCGCGGGTGGGCCGGGAACTCTGACGTGATCAACACGTACCCGCTGGCCAGGCTGCAGCGCTTCCTTGCGCACGGCACGCCCGCCTCGAGACGGACTGCATAGCCCTCCCGGCACGGCAGGCTCGAGCAGCGCGAAGACGACAGGTCAGCTTGCCCGTCAGAAGCGGAAGCGGTCTGTCATAGCCGACAAGATCGAGATGGGCCGGCCAGCGCCAGGTCCAGCGATCGGCTGGCAGGGCAAGCCGGCTCCGCCTGGCTCGATGAGGCCGGGCTCGGTAACGTCGGCGTCCCGCCGCCGCCCGGCCGCCCGTGAACCACAACCTTGCCGAACTGGTGCTGCTGCCCCGGCTGGACTTCCCAGGAGCGGGATATCCCGTCGTTGCCAGGCGGCTGTCCCGGCCCGATCCCGAGATTAAGGCCCAGGGCGACGGGACCAACGGCCGTGGCCCGGCCTGCTGACCGCGCCCTAACGTTAGTGAATGACTCGCAGCAGTCACGGGTTCGGCTCAGATGCCAAGGCGCCCACTCGGCCCTTACGTCTTTGCCGCGGATGCGGTCGAATCCCCGCCGGTGAAAAGACCGCAAGTCCGGCGTCGGTGTGGATAAAGAGCCCATGCCGCCCGGCTAAGCCATCCTGACTCTCGGCAGAACAAGGGGCCGAGCGACCGGCGGGCGGGAGCCACGGTCGATGGGACGCGGGCAATTGGCTGAGTCTGTGCGGGGCCAGGGAGGGGAAGGTCATGTTGTTCGCTAATCGCGATGACGCGGGCCGACAGCTGGCGGGGCAGCTAGAGCACCTGCGCGGCCAGCCTGTCGTCGTGCTCGGCCTGCCCCGCGGAGGCGTGCCGGTCGCCGCCCAGGTTGCCAGCGCGCTGGGAGCGCCGCTGGACGTGATCGTTGTCCGCAAGATCGGCGTGCCATTCCAGCCCGAGCTTGCCATGGGAGCCGCAGGCGAGGACGGGGTGCGAGTCTCAGATCCGTACATCATCCGCGCGGCAGCTATCACTCCGGAAGAGTTCGCTGCCGCCGATGCGCGCGAGCAAGCTACTGTCAACGCCCGCGCCGCCCGCTACCGCGCCCACCACCCGCGCGAGCCGCTGAAGGGGCGCACCGCGGTCGTGATCGACGACGGTATCGCCACGGGATCCACCGCACGGGCCGCGTGCCAGATCGCCCGGGCGCACGGCGCGGCACGGGTGGTGCTGGCCGTCCCGGTCGCACCACCCGGCTGGGAGAAGAGGATCCGCGCCGAAGCCGACGAGTACGTCTGTGTTGAGACACCTGCAGACTTCTATGCCATCGGACAGTTCTATGCCGACTTCTCCCAGCTGACCGACGACGACGTCACCGATTGCCTGGACCTGGCGGCCAGGCGGCAGGTGGCTCCGACCCGCACCGGACCGGCAGCGGTTGCAGCGGACGACCCGCCCGGCGAGACCGCAGAGGTGCAGCCGGCTACCGGCGAGGTGCGGGTGGCCGGCTACCTGACCATTCCGGAGAGCGCCCTCGGAGTGGTGCTGTTCGCGCACGGAAGCGGCAGCAGCCGCCACAGCCCTCGCAACCGGTACGTCGCGGCCGTCCTGAACCAGGCAGGCCTGGGCACGCTGCTTCTCGACCTGCTAACGCCGGAGGAGGAAGCCAACCGCGCCAACGTGTTCGACGTCGAGTTGCTTGCACGGCGGCTGACCGGTGTCACCGGGTGGCTGCGCGCCCAGCCGTCCGCCCGTCACGCACCGATCGGATACTTCGGCGCCAGCACGGGCGCGGCGGCCGCACTGTGGGCCGCCGCGGAGCCCGGTGCCGACGTCGCGGCCGTGGTGTCCCGTGGCGGCCGGCCAGACCTGGCGCGTCCGCGGCTAGCGGCTGTCACCGCGCCCACGCTCCTGATCGTCGGCGGCCTGGACACCCTCGTCCTCGACCTGAACCACGACGCCCAGGCACAGCTGCGATGCGAGAGCAAACTCGCGGTGGTCCCTGGTGCTACCCACCTGTTCGAAGAGCCAGGAACCCTGGCCATGGCCGCAGGGCTGGCCAGGGACTGGTTCGTCAGCCACCTCAGCGCCGTACGACTCCGACCGTAGCCCCGCCGAGGGTGCCCCGGCTGCGGGCCTGTAGGTCCCGGCCTTGCGGGACCCAAGTCCTCTTGGCAATCGCAGGGCACGGGAATGAGATCGGGAGCAAGAGAACATCACAGCTGAAGGGAGTCGCTATGCCTCTGCCCGCTCGCCGCCACGGCGTGCCGGCCCGGTTCCCTGACCTCCTCGACTGGCTGGACTCGCCGTGGTCGGCTGCCCTGCCGTTCGGCGCGGCTCACACATTCCGGGTCGAGGATTACACGGAGGACGGTACGTACACAATCCGCGCCGAACTGCCAGATCTGGACCCGGAGAAGGATGTCGAGGTCACGGTGGAGTCCGGCATGCTCACCATTCATGCCGAGCACCGCGAGGAAACCAAGCAGGACCGTCATAGCGAGTTTAAGTACGGGTCGTTGACCAGGTCTGTGTCCCTGCCCGAGGGCGCCGACGCGGACAAGATCACAGCCAGCTACGACAAGGGCATCCTTACGGTCACCATCCCGGTACCGGAGGGAGCAAGGCCCGCTGCCCGCAAGATTGCCGTGGGCCACGCGGGCTGACTCGCAGCCCGACACAAGTTATACGTCGGCGCGGCCACAGCCAGCCGCTGGCCGCGCCGGCGCACCGTAGCGCGGTCGGCCGGAGGGCAACGGCGCGGCGGATGCAGCGATCGCATCAGCGCGCTGCCGTTAGCGCCTTTGCGCCGTTCCGGTCACCAGTTGCCCAGCTGGGCCCCCGTAGCAGCCTCAAAACGCGCCTGCCCAACGGTCAGCCGTCCGCGTACCGCGCGCTGATCGCGGCTACGAGCCTGGTTGTGGCCTGCCCAATGCAGCCACCAGCTCCGGCAACCTTGCACGCCCGGTGAGAAAGGTTCAAGCGGCTGCATCGGCACACCGCCCACCGTATTCCCCCAGGTCCGGCCATACCCTGCCGGTTCGCGGCGAGCGGGGCCTCTGCTCGTTCCCCTGCGCGCGGCGGTCATTCCGGTCAGGTCGTTCCGCGTATCGGCCCGAGGGCATCGAGGACGGCCCGCTCGCTACGGATCCGAAGCTCTTCCAGGAACACCCGCAGCAGCGCCGCGTCCTGGCTTGTCAGCCGGTCGCCGGACACGGCCAGGAGGCGGTCGCGAGCGAACTGAACGGTGTAGTCGGCCTGGTCAGGGTGCTCAAGGGGGGCCTTGCCCGCGCTGGCCTCAACCTGCCAGGCCGCGTCGCCGCGGCGCA
>JASHSZ010000511.1 GCA_030040815.1 Streptosporangiaceae bacterium | reverse complement strand
CCAGCGGGCTCGGCTCCGCGCCGACCGGGCCGAGGTGGAGCGGGACGCGGCGCAGCGGGCTCGCGATCAGCTCGGCGACGCCACCGAAGCGGCCGAGCACGCCGCGGCCGCCCGCGTCGGCGGCCTGACGGCGCTCGCGGACCAGGTCGACACCAGCCTGGCCGCGGTGACCGAGTTGCAAAGACTGACCGCCGAGGCCGCCGACCGGGTTACCACCGAGGGGAACGTGGTCGTGCAACTCGCGGCCGTGCGCACGCCAGCCGAGGTCGGGGGTCTGGCCCGGGAGATCGCCGCGGCCGTCGAGATGGTCGCTGCCGCGCGGCAGCGCCGGGACGACGCGGCCCGGCTGGCCGATCAGGCTGACGAGGACCGAGCTGCGCTGCCGGATAAGGCCGCCGTGCAGGAGCACCTGCGCAAGCACGCGCTCCGCCGCGAGCTGACCGCGGACGCCGAGCAGCAGACGGCGACGCTGGCCGACTGCCGGGAGCGAGCGGCCAAGCTCGCCGCCGAACTCGAGGCCGCCGACCTGGACGTAGCGGCCGCGCAGCAGGCGGACGAGGCAGCGCGGCGGGCGCACGCCGCGGCCGGACTCGCGCAGACGCTGCACGTCGGGGATGACTGCCCGGTCTGCCGCCAGCAGGTCCAGGTCTTGCCTGCCCGCGAGCCGCCAGCCGATCTCGCCGCGGCACGAACCGCGCTGGACCGCGCGGTGGCGGCGCAGCGGCAGGCCCGGACCGCGCACGCCGCTGCCGACAAGGCGGCCGCCGCGGCCGAGTCCGAGCTCACCGGGACGCAGCGAAGACTGGAGAACGCGGCGCGGGTCATGGCCGATATCCACGACGAGGCCGAGCTGACCCGGCGGCTTGAGGCCGTCGTCGCAGCCGACGCAGCTGCGACCGCGGCGCGCACGCAAGCGACGGCCCGGCAGAACGAGCTCGCCGTCGCCGAACGGGCCCGCGAGTCGCTGGCCGACAGCGAGCAGGGGGCCTGGGCAGCGCTACGCGCCGCGCGGGACACGCTGGTCGCGCACGGCGCACCGGCCCTGGAGACCGCGGATCTCGCGGTGTCCTGGTGCGCGCTCACGAGCTGGGCTAGCGCGGAGGCGGCGCGCCGCGAGCAGGGCCTGCCCGACCTACAGGCAGCAGCTGCCGGGCTACGGCAGCGGGTGGCCGACGCGACCGCGGCGCTCGCAAGCCTGCTGGCTGCGCACGACGTCAGTGCGGACCCGCTGACGCGGGCGCCCGCGGCGGTCGCCGAGCAGCGCGCGCGCGCCGAGGCCGCGCTGCACCGCGTGCGTGAGGACAGGGCCCGGGCCGCGAGGCTGGATCAGCAGGTCGCCACCCGCAAGGAGGAGGCCGATGTGGCCACGATGCTCGGAAACCTCCTGAGGGCCAACAAGTTCGAGACGTGGCTCTGTAGCGAAGCACTGAGCGCCCTGGTCCAGGAAGCCTCCGCCACCCTGATGGAGCTGACCGGTGACGAGTACGAGCTCACCCTGAACGGCCGCAACGACCTTGAAGTCATCGACTACAGCGACGCGGGCTCAACCCGCCCGGTGCACACGCTGTCGGGCGGGGAGACGTTCCAGGCCTCGCTGGCGCTGGCGCTCGCGCTGTCGCGGCAGGTCATCGGGTTGTCCGGGGGGAAGCGCGAGCTGAATTCGATGTTCCTGGACGAGGGATTCGGCACGCTTGACAACGACACGCTGGACACGGTTGCGAGCACGCTGGAGCGGCTCGCGGCAGACTCAGACCGCATGGTGGGCATCATCACGCATGTCGCCGAGCTGGCCGAGCGGGTGCCGGTGCGGTTCGTGGTGAGCCGGACCGGCACCACGTCGACGATCGTCCGGGAGCGCTCATGACGCCCGCGCAGACCGCTGCCGCGACACCGCCGGTGTCGTTCTCCGTCGACCCGTGGGACCCAAGTTACGGGATGGCGTTCGGCGAGGAACTGACCGGCGACCCGCTGAACGAGTCGACCGCGGAACTGAAGCTCGACCTGGAGCTGTCCGCCGACCGCTGGCAGCCGCTGGCCGCGGACCCAGGCGAGCCCGTTCCCGCCACGATCTTGTTCCTTGACGGAGTGCGCCGGATCGATGCGCGCGTGTGGGTGCACGGTCAGGATGCGCAGCCGCTGCCCGGCATCGCCGCGTCGTACGCTGCGGGCCTGGTCTGCCTTAACGGCACTGCGCGGATCGCCGACGTGACGGTGGAGCGCGGGCTGTTCAGCCCGGCGGCCGATGTCGCCGACATCGACAGCCGGCACGCGCGCTACGTAGCCAGGAAGGCCGCCGGGCCCGCGCCGGACCAGCTCTCGCTGGCGCTGCAGCAGCACCTGAGCGAGGCCGAGGTGCGGCTCGCGCTGGTGTTCCGGGCGAGCCAGCCGGACGCCGATGACCTGCTGTTCGTCGACGGGCCACTGCGCGGGCGAACGCACCTGGACCGCACCGTCGGCTACGTGAAGACGCACCACACCACCTACCTGCCGCCTGAGCAGGCCGCGGTCGTCGGGGCGCTCCGGCCGGGGCAGCGGACGCCCGCGTTCACGATGGGCACGTCCAGGCGCCGGAACTCCTGGTACCTCCGGCTGCCCGGTGCGGGCAACGCCCCGTGGGCAGGGGTGGTGCGCCTGGAGTGCTCGGCCGACCTGCCGCTGGCGGAGGTACGGCGGCTCGCCAACCTGAGCGCGCGGCTGCTGCCGCCGCTGGCTAGTTCCCGGCACAAGGACCCGCGGGCACCCCAGAACCTGGTCCCGATCGGCGGGCTGGAGCGCGAACTGCGCCGCCGGCTGGGCGACCAGCAGCTGCTCTACCGCTCGCTCTCAGCCGCCGCGTCGGCCTAGCCGGACGGGAAAATGCACCGTCGCGCACCCGGCTGGTGTGCCAGGATGCCGCATTGTGGACAGAACGGACATCACACCCGTACTGGTATCGAGGCTGCTGAGCGAGCAGTTCCCGCAGTGGGCGCATCTGCCGGTTCGGCGGGTCGACGTGGACGGCATCGACAACACCACGTTCCGCCTGGGTGACACGATGTCGGTCCGGTCGCTTCATCACCAACAACAAGCGCGACTTTCCGCGCACTATCGATGAGGTACAGGTCACCTACCCGGAGGACTTGCCCGACACCGCGCGCTGACGGTCGAGCAGCCTGCCGCCTGCGCCGCGCTCGCCTTCGCGGCCTGGCGCGTGGCTTAGGGCGAGAGCCGAGACAGTGCGAGTAGCCCTCGCCGCTGGCCGGGGCGCTGCCGAGAGGGGAACAGCGATGGCACAACTCGGGCTTGACGTGGCGGCAATGCTGGCCGAGCGGCCGGCGTTGCTGCGGGACAGCTGCGACCGGGCACTCGCCTACCTGGCGACTGTGGCGGAGAGGCCGGTGGCCCCGGACGCCGAGGCCACGGCCAGGCTGGACGAGCTCGACTTCGAGCTGCCAGTCGGCGGACTCGCGGCGGCGGACGTTCTCGCCCGGCTTGATGCCGCTGGGTCTCCGGCCACGGTCGCCAGCAACGGCCCGCGGTACTTCGGCTTCGTCATTGGCGGCGTCCTGCCAGTCGCGCAAGCCGCCGCCTGGCTCAGCGCAGCCTGGGACCAGAACGCCGCGCTCACGGTGATGTCGCCGGCGGCGGCCCGTCTGAGCGCGGTGGCACTGCGCTGGATCACCGAGCTGCTTGGGCTGCCCGCGGGCACGGGCGGCGGGTTCGTAACCGGTGCGACCATGGCGAACGCAACCTGCCTCGCCGCAGCCAGGGACGCGGTGCTGACGCGACACGGCTGGGACGCGGCCGGGCAGGGGCTGGTCGGCGCGCCGCACATCACCGTCGTCGTCGGCGCCGAGGTTCACGCTACGATCGGCAAGGCGCTCGGGCTGGTCGGGCTGGGCCGGGACCGGGTGACCGTGCTGCCGGCCGACGGACTCGGCCGGGTCGAGATATCCGGGCTGCCGCGGCTCACCAGGCCGGCGATCGTCTGCCTCCAGGCGGGCAACGTGAACACCGGCGCGAGCGACCCGTTCCCGGCGCTGATCGAATGGGCTCGCCAGCACGGCGCGTGGGTTCACGTCGACGGCGCTTTCGGCGCGTGGGCAGCCGCGGCACCGGAGTTCGCGGCACAGGTCACCGGGATGGCGGCGGCCGATTCCTGGGCCACCGACTGTCACAAGTGGCTCAACACGACCTACGACTGCGGTGTAGCGCTGGTCCGCGACCAGGGTGCGCTGCGAGCCGCCATGGGCGCGTCGGCCTCTTACTTGCCGGGCGCAGAAACCGAGGCCATGGCGATGTCGCCGATGTCGTCGCAGCGGGCACGTGGCATCGAGATCTGGGCCGCCCTGGCAACGCTCGGCCGCTCCGGTGTGGCCGACCTCGTCAGCCGCAGCTGCCGGCTGGCCGTGCGCTTCGCGGACGAGATGCGGTCCGCAGGCTTCGACGTGCTGACCGAGGTCGTGCTGAACCAGGTGCTCGTGTCCTTCGGTACCCCTGCGCGCACCGACGCCGTGATAGCGGCGGTACAGGCAGACGGCACCTGCTGGTGCGGTCCGACGACGTGGCATGGCGTCCGAGCAATGCGCGTGAGCGTCAGTGGCTGGAGCACCACCGATGACGACATCGACCGGAGTGTCGCGGCGGTACGGCGCGCTGCTGACACGCGCTAGCTATCGCCGGCCGGCCTGGCGCCGGGACTAGCGCCGGTCCCGTCGTCGGTATTGCGGTCGGCCGCGGCCGTAGTCTGATCCGGACCGGCGGTGGCCAGCGTCGCTGAGGCGGTCCGCACGAACCGCGGCGCGGTCGGTCGGATGCGCCGCGGCAGCGGCGCGGGCACGCCAGGATCGCCGGTGTCGCGGGGCTCGCCGGCCGCGGGACCCGGATGCCACGGCTCCGATGTCGGGGCGGGCTGGCTCGCGGTAAGCCAGTGCCACGGCGCAGGGCTCTCCGCGGGCGGGACCGCCCTCACGGCCGCGGCCGGCTGCGGCGACACGTACGGGGCAACGCGACGCGCCGGCTGCGCGGCGTCCGGATCAGCAACCCGCTGCGGAGGTGTCGGTGGAACGCCGCCCGGCGGCGGCCCGACCGGAGGGGGCATCCGGACGTCGATACGCGGCAGGCTGCCGTCGACGATGGTGTCCCTGACCTCGCCGGCGACCAGGATCGCGTGCGGGAGCAGCACGATCGCAGTGGTCCCGCGTGCGGGCGAGCCGCGGAGGTGCACCGTGATCCCATGCCGGGCAGCCAGCCGAGAGACGACTAGCAGGCCCATCCCGTCACCAACCGCCAGTCCGATGTCCGGCGGTGCTGCGAGCACGGCGTTCGCCCTTTCGAAATCGAAACCGGGTCCGTCATCCTCGACCTCCACGACGAGGCCGCGGCCCACCCGGCCAGTGCGGACCGCTATCTCGGCTAGCTGCGGCGTGTGCCGGACGGCGTTGTCCACCAGCTCAGCTATCAGGTGCAGGACATCGGCCACGGCCTCGGCCGTCACCGCGTCCGGAGAGTCGCTGACCATAGTGATCCGCGTCCCGTCATCCACCTCCGGCATCGCGGCGCGGATCAGGTCGCTGATCGGTAGCGGCGCCTGATCGCTGCGAGCCAGTGAACCGCCGGAGAGCACGAGCAGCCCGTCAGCGTGCCGGCGCAGCCGCGTGCTGAGCTGGCCTACGGCCGCGAGTCCCGCCAGTGCCTGCGGATCGCTGCTGCGGCGCTCGATCATGTCGAGCAGCGTGAGCTGCCGATGCACCAGGGCGTGACTGCGCAGCCCTAGGTTGCGGAGGAACTGGCTTGCTCCGCTGCGGAGCTGGTCCTGCGCCACCGCAGCCTGGCGAGCGAGTTGCTGTGCTGCAGAGAGGGCGGCACTGGCCCCGGCAAGCTCCCTGATGCTGCCAGTCGGCCAGCGCACTCGCGGAACGGGGCCGTCCCCCGCATCAGCCTCACTTTGGCCGTCCGCGAGCTGCGGCAACCGCTCCCCCGCCAGCGCCGTCTCCTGCAGCCTGGTGACGTCGCGCACAATCCGCCACCAGAGGAGGCTCGCCAGGCCAATCGACGCCAGCACCGCCACGAGCCCGAGTCCGGCTACCAGCTCGGCCTCCAGCGTCGCTGCGCCGCTTGCCTGCGCTGCCAGGCTGGTCAGACCCGTCACGTCTTGCCGCTCCGCCGCCTGGTAGTCCCGGTTCAGCGCGGCCGCGGTAACCGCAAATGCGGGCGGGCGGACCGGCACGCCGCCCGCATCGGTGACTCTCGAAGCGATCGTCTCTTCGGCCGTGAACAGGGCCCGGTAAGCGCCCGAGCTGTCGGCCCGCAGGTAACCGGAGCCAAGGGTTGGGGTGAGCTCCGAGACCGCGTGGCCCATCATCAGTCGCGCCTGGGCAGCATCCAGCCCGAACAGCACACGCTCCGGTGTGCTCATCGCGTCGCGGGCCGCGACGGCGACGCTCACGAGCGCGACGTCGCTGCGCGCGAGGTCGACTCCGCCGTCGGCTTCGACGGACGCCGCAGCCTGCCCGGACAGCGATGCGTTGTCGGCGACGAGCAGGCTCGCATCGAAGTTGTTGACGGCGGTCAGGATGGCGCCATAGGCCTGGACGGCAGCCAGCGCGCTGAGCTGCCCAGCTAGCACGCCTGTCCGCAGCGCGGCGCGCCCGGCGAGCAGCGAGTCTACGTACTGTAGCGAGGGCTGGGCGGACGACGAGATCACGGACCGGTCGGCGCGCGCTGCGGCAAGGAACGACGCCGCGGCCCGGTCGGTGGCGCGGAACTGAGCTCGCAGCGGCGCGAGCGAACCGACCTGCCCCGCGCTGAGCCAGGTGACCGCCTGCAGCTGCTCGGCCGCCAGCGCGGAGCTGAGTGCCTGAGCTGGACCGGAATACAGCCGGTCGGCGGCCGTGAAATCGCGCGCCGCGGCGGCACGCGTCATCGTGACGTCGGTGCTGAACCCCCACAGGGCAAGCAGACAGGCGAGAGGGACGACGAGTCCTAACGAGACAAGAGCGCGGATCGACAACTGGCGCGACTGACGCGCGCGCGCTGGCATGAGTCTCCCTCCGTGACCGCTCTCAGCCCGGGCTTCCGCGCACCCGGCGCGCCGGGCCAAACTGCGAAGTTTCGCGCAGCTCATTTAACACCGCCGCGCCCGGCAGACTTCGGCTAATTGCTGGAAGAAGCGGCCCGCGAGTGAGCGGGCGAAGCGAGCCGCGGGCGACTGCGCGGTGTTGCCGGCCCGGCCGGCCCGTTTCGGGCGGTTGCAACCACGGGAGCGGCTGTACCCGTCATCGTCCTGTGCGGCACACGCGCAGGCGTTCAGCACTGGCCGCTGGCGGCTGACGCCGGAACTGCCCCGTGGCTGTTCCTCCTCAGCGAGTCGGTGATCTGCGGGTTGACCCGTGCCCAGCCAGTCGGGCGCCTGCTGAGGGCTCGGGTGGCGCGGCGGGAACGCGAACCGCGAAGCTAGCACATGCAACTGCCGGTCTCCACCGAGCCATAGCGTCAGCCAGCGCTCGACCTGGCCCCGGCGGTGCCGAATTCCAGGATCTGCGCAGCGCCTCGGATCACACAGCGCAACGGATCGTCCACGACCATCGTGGCGATGTCGGCCTCGGCCTCGATCCGGTAGGCGAGTCCCGGCAGTAGGGCGCCGCCGCCGGACAGCCGGATCTTGCTGCGAACGACTTCCTCGGCGAGGTTGGGCGGGATAT
>JASHSZ010000510.1 GCA_030040815.1 Streptosporangiaceae bacterium | reverse complement strand
GGGCATGGGAAAGTCTTCGTGATCATGGAGTAAGCGCTTACCACTGGGATGCGGCACCGCGGGCTGGATAGTCGAGACGGCGAGCCGGGCTGCCGTGGTGGGATACCGTCGATAACAGGCGTCCCAACTGGCAAAGGCGGCCATCCCCATGCAGGTCCACGAGTCCCTGATCGACCTGGTCGGGAACACGCCGCTGGTCCGCCTGCGCCACGTGACCCGCGGGCTGCCGGGCGCCGGGACCGGCCCCGCCGTGCTGGCGAAGGTCGAGTACTTCAACCCCGGCGGCTCGGTGAAGGACCGGATCGCGTTGCGCATGGTCGAGGCCGCCGAGCGCTCTGGTGAGCTCAAGCCCGGCGGCGTCATCGTGGAGCCCACCTCGGGCAACACCGGCGTGGGCCTGGCGATCGTGGCGGCCGAGAAGGGCTACCGCTGCTTGTTCGTCTGCCCGGACAAGGTGGGTCAGGACAAGATCAGCGTGCTGCGGGCATACGGCGCCGACGTGGTCGTCTGCCCGTCTACCGTCTCGCCCAGCCATCCGGACTCGTACTACTCGGTGTCCGACCGGCTGGCCAGGGAGACCCCGGGCGGGTGGAAGCCCAACCAGTATGCCAACCCGGAGAACCCGAGATCGCACTACTGCTCCACCGGCCCGGAGATCTGGGCGCAGACCGACGGGCAGGTCACCCACTTCGTGGCCGGCATCGGCACCGGCGGGACGATCTCGGGCACCGGGCGCTACCTCAAGGACGTCTCCGGCGGCCGGGTCCAGGTGATCGGCGCTGATCCGGAAGGCTCGGTCTACTCCGGCGGCACCGGCCGCCCGTACCTGGTCGAGGGCGTCGGCGAGGATATCTGGCCGGATACCTATGACAAGAGCATCTGCGACCAGATCATCGCGGTGAGCGACGCTCAGTCGTTCCTAATGACCCGGCGCCTCGCCAGGGAAGAGGCCCTGCTGACCGGCGGCTCCTGCGGCATGGCCGTCGTGGCTGCGCTCCAGGTGGCCAGGACCGCGGCGCCCGACGACGTGATCGTGGTGCTGTTGCCCGACGGCGGTCGCGGCTACCTCGGCAAGATCTACAACGACGAATGGATGGCCGACTACGGCTTCCTGACGGCCGAGACGGCCGAGCCGCGGGTCGGCGACGTGCTGCAGCACAAGCACCGGGGGCTTCCGCCGTTCGTGCACGCGCACCCGACCGACACGGTCCGGAACGTGATCGGCAGCCTGCGCGAGTTCGACGTGTCCCAGCTTCCCGTGCTGAGTGCGGAGCCGCCGGTCATGGCCGCAGAGGTAGTCGGCTCGATCGTGGAACACGACCTGCTGGACGCGCTCGTGACCGGCAAGGCGGCGCCGGACGACGAGGTGGCCGGGCTGATGTCGCCGCCGCTGCCGATGGTCGGCTCGGGCGAGCCGGTCAGCGTCGCGGCCAGGGCGCTCGGCGGCGCGGGTGCCGCGATCGTGCTCATCGACGGCAAGCCTGCGGGTGTCATCACCCGGCAGGACGTCCTTACCTTCCTGTCAGGCGAGGCTGGCTAGGCAGGGTTCGCGGATCGCTGGCCGTCGCCCGGCGGCCCCTGGCGATGCCCGGTGCAGCCACCGCGGTCTGCGCGACGCTGCCCGAGGCCGCGCCGGAAGCCAACCCCGTTCCCGCCTAAGATGGGCGCCTGGCCCGCGCTATCAAGGGAGCGCCCAGCATGCAGCACGACGGGTTCGAGACCCTGGCGATCCACGCCGGGCAGCAGGCCGACCCGGCGACTGGCGCGGTCGTGCCGCCGATCTACCAGGTGTCCACGTACAAGCAGGACGGCGTCGGCGGGCTGCGCGGCAAGGAGCTCGGTGCGGCCGCGCGCTGGATCGAAGGCTACGAGTACTCGCGCACGGACAACCCGACGCGGGGCGCGCTGGAGGAGTGCCTTGTCGCGCTGGAGGGCGGCGCGCGCTGCCTGGCGTTCGCATCGGGGATGGCCGCATCCGACTGCCTGATCCGCGCGGTGTGCCGACCCGGCGATCACGTGCTGATCCCCGACGACGCGTACGGCGGCACATACCGGCTGTTCGACAAGGTGCTGGCGGGCTCCGGCCTGAGCTACCAGCCGGTGCCCATGCCCGACACCGCGGCGGTGCGGGCAGCGCTCGCGGCGCGGCCGGTGCGCCTGGTCTGGGTCGAGACGCCGACGAATCCGCTGCTGTCCATCGCCGACATCGCTGCGCTGCGCCACCTCGCCGCCGCGGCCGGCGCGCTGCTCGTCGTCGACAACACCTTCGCCTCGCCGTACCTGCAGCAGCCGCTCGCCCTCGGCGCCGATGCGGTCGTCCACTCGACGACGAAGTACATCGGCGGTCACAGCGACGTCATCGGCGGCGCCGTCGTGGTCGCCGACCCGGAACTAGGCGAGCGGCTTTATTTTCTGCGGAACGCAGTGGGTTCGGCTCCCGGTCCCTTCGACGCGTGGCTCACGCTGCGGGGCGTCAAGACCCTTGCCGTGCGGATGGACCGGCACTGTGCGAACGCGGCCCGAATCGCCGACATGCTCGCAGAGCACCCGGCCGTATCCGCGGTGTACTACCCGGGGCTCGCGTCGCATCCCGGCCACGAGGTCGCCGCCAAGCAGATGCGGGGGTTCGGCGGGATGGTGTCGTTCCGGGTGCGCGCCGGCGCGGACGAGGCCCTGGCGGTGTGCGGGCGCACCCGGCTGTTCACCCTCGGCGAGTCGCTCGGCGGAGTGGAGTCGCTCATCGAGAGCCCGGCGCGGATGACGCACGCCTCGGCGGCGGGGTCGCCGCTTGAGGTGGCCGCGGACCTGGTTCGGCTGTCGGTGGGCATCGAGTCGTGCGACGACCTGATCGAGGACCTGCGGACGGCGCTGGGCTGACGGGGCGTGCGCTGCGGGTCAGTGCACCGACCGAGCCGGCGCCCGCCAGCGCTGCCAGCCCGGGTGCACGGCGATGAGCCGCGAGCCAGGCGGCGGCGCCGCGGTCAGCTCCGCGCGCGAGCGCAGCATCAGGCCGGACGGAACCGGCTCCCACCACGGCTCGCCGCCGAAAAGCCTGCTGTACAGCTCGATCTGGCCACGGCGAGCCTGCAGCGCGGCCGGGCCGAG
>JASHSZ010000509.1 GCA_030040815.1 Streptosporangiaceae bacterium | reverse complement strand
CGATGGTCGACGTCTTCGGTGATCGTGACCCGGCCGCGCAGCTCGACGTAATTCTCCGGATCGCCGGAGTCGATGACCGTGACGCTGACCCGCGGGTCGCGCACCATGTTCTGGTGCTTCACCCGTCCTGCCACCGTCGAGAACAGCAGGTCAGCACCGTCGCGTCCGACCCACACGACCGAAGTCTGCGGGCTGCCGTCACGGTTCACCGTTGCGAGGACCGCATAGTTCCGCCCGTCCAGCAGCTTCACGGTCGCCTCGCTCAGCGCACCAGCCATGCACGCACGCTAGCAACGCGCCCGCGGGTGACTACCAGCCAGGGCAGTGGGGATAGCCGGGGTGCCGGGCAGGAACGGGCTCGATCGCGGTCGCGGTAGAGCACCGCCGTCGCGATGCCCTGCGGCTGGGCCAGCATGACAATCAGCAGCAGCGCAGCAGCCAGCGAGAACCACTCACCCTGCAGGCCGAACCAGTCTTGCAGCGCGAACGCGACCAGGCCACTAGTGAAGATCAGCCCGCCAAACACCGCCCCGGCCACCGTTGTGATGCCGGCGATATAGGCGAAGGCGATCAGGGCCAGCGATATGAACGTGTCGTAGCTATCCGGCGTGATCCAGCCGGTCTGGTAGGCCAGCAGCACGCCGCCGAGGCCCGCGACTCCGGCTGACAGTGCGAAGCCCAGCAGCTTGGTCCAGCGGACGTTGACACCGGACGCAGCCGCCGCCCGTTCGTTGGCACGAACGGCCAGCATGTCCTGGCCGAGCGCGCTGCGCCGCAGGTTGCACACTCCCAGGGCGACAGCGCAGAGCACGATGAGCACGAACCAGCCGAACAGCGGACTCGGCAGCGCCCCGTCAAGCCCCGGCACCGAGGCGTTCGGGCCGAAGCTGAACCCGAACAGCGACGGCGCCGGGACATTCTTTCCGGCCCCGCCCCCGAAGCCGCTGTTCCCGAACCAGAACGCCTCGATCGCAACCGCCGCGGCGAGCGTCACCACGGCCAGGCTGACGCCGCGTATCCGCAGCGCCGGGATGCCGCAGAGGAAGCCAAGCAGCGTGGCGCCGAGGACGCCCATGATCGGTGCCCACGGGAAGCCGATACCGAAGTTCGTAGCGAAATCCGAAACCGCGTACCCGGCGACGCCACCGAGCGCGAGCTGCACAACCGAGACCTGACCCAGGTAGCCAGTGATGATCACGAGCGACAGCAGCAGGACAGCCCAGATGAGTGACGACGTCAGCGCGGCACGGAACGGGGCCGGCAGCAGCGGCAGGGCCACGGCCGCGATCGCGCCGTATATCAGCGTGCTGCGCACCGGATGCCTGGGCACGGGCGCGCGCGGCAGCCGGCGCTCGATGACGTCCCCGCGGGCGGTGATCTTCCCGCCGCGCACGAACATGGCCACGACCAGGATCAGGAAGGACAGCAGTTCCTGCCCGCCAGGGATCGGGATACCTGGCAGGCCCTGGTTCGGGAACCAGGACTGGATCGACGCATAGAGCAGCAGCGACTCACCCATTCCGATCAGGATGCCCGCCACGAACGTCGTGCCGAACGACGTGAACCGGCCGAAGATCGCCGCGGCGAGGCCCGGCACGATCAGCAGCGGCAGGGTCGTCGAGTCCACCTCGATGACCGACGCCCCCAGCAGCCCGACGACGCCCATGAGCACGCTCATCAGGACCGTGTTGACCAGCGAGAGCCAGTCCGGCGACAGCCCGACAAGCATGGCGTGCGCTTCGTTCTCAGCGGCCGCCCTCGTGGCCGTGCCGAACTTTGTCCACCGGTACACGGCGATGAGTCCGAGGGTGACGACAAGCAGGATGCCGCCGACAGCGAAGTTGTAGACCGGGACGGGGGCACCGCCGATCATGACGTTCTCGGTGGGCAGGATTGTCGGCTGCGGGCGAGCGGCGGGGCCGAACGCCAGCACGACGCCGGCCTGGCAGGCGAGAAGGGCGCCGAGCGTGGCGATCAGCTTCGCCAGCGGCGTGCCCGTCCGCTGCGGGCGCACCACAACGACTTCGAACAGCACTCCCACGACGGCCGCGAACAGCAGTGTCAGGAGCACGGCCGGGACGGTGGGAAGCGTGGCGAACTGTCCGAGGCGGATCGCCCAGAAGAAGAAGCCTGCCATCATCGCGATCGCGCCGGCGGCGAGGTTGATGACGCCGGCACCGCGGTAGCTGAGCACGACGCCCATCCCGATGCCCGAGATGAGGCCGCCGGATCCGATCCCGAGCAGCAGGAACGCGACGACCTCGGCCATCAGGCGGTTGCCCTCCAGCGGGGATGACGATGCGGCCAGAAGATCCGCTTCGGGTTGCAGTATGCACGGCGGAGACGCCGGCCTGCGATGGTTCCCGCCCCCAGTTCCGGCGCTCAGATTTGGTGGGCGCCGACGCTACGGGACGGGGCCGGAGGTGGCGGCCCAGCGGCCAGCCTGCCCGGTGACGACCAGCCGGTGGCCAAAGCAGGCACTGGCGAGCTCGGTCGTGAGCACGTCGCAGGCGACCCCGCCGGCGACGACCCGTCCGCCGCGCAGCAGGAGCGCGTGGGTCGTGCTGGCGGGCAGCTCCTCCAGATGATGCGTGACCAGCACCGTGGCCAGGCGCGGCTGGCGCCGGCGCAGGCCGTCCAGGCTCGCGAGCAGCTGCTCGCGGCCCGCCACGTCGAGGCCCGCCGCGGGCTCGTCCAGCAGGAGCAGCCTCGGCTCGGCCATCAGCGCCCGGGCGATCAGCACCCGGCTCCGCTCCCCCGCAGAGAGCACCCGCCACTGGGCGTCCGTCCGGGTGCCGAGGCCCATCAGCTCGGTCACGGCCATGGCGCGGGACAGCTCCGCGGCGCTGGTCTCCCGCCGCGGCACGAGCTGGATGGTGCCGGTGACGCCGGTGAGCACCACCTCCCGCACCGTACACGGCGGGTCCACCCGGTGGTGCGGGCTGACATGACCGATCCACGGCCTGAGCCTGAACACGTCGACCCGGCCGAGACGGTGCCCGAGAAGGTCCACCTGCCCCCGCGTCGGGTGGGCGTAGGTCGCCATGATCTGCAGCAGGGTGCTCTGGCCTGCCCCGTTCGGCCCGAGCAAAGCCCAGTGCTCGCCCGCCCGGATCGTCACGCTCACCCGATCCAGCAGCAGCCTGTCGTCGCGGACCAGGTCGACGCCCGCCACCTGGACGACGATGTCAGGCTCGGCGGAGACTGCGGGGGCGGCCACGGGCCCAGATCGTACCCGGCGGCCGCCAGCCCGGCGTCATGCCCGCTCCGCCGACTGCTGATCGGCGAGCTCGCTGGCGGCCTGCGCCTGCAGGGTAGCCAGCCCCTGGCCGAGCCGGCGCAGCGCGTCGGCTTGATCGCGGTCAGGCTGGATGCGCGCATAAACCAGCCGGGTGCCGAGGCCCGCGGCCGCGCCGAGCGGATGAAGGTGAACGGCGAGCGTAGTACCCAGGCTGACGGCGTGCGCGATGCCGCTGCTCTTGAGCCACTCAGCTGTCCGCCCAGATCCCTCCGCGCTCCGCAGGTCAGCGGGCGTGCCGCCCGGCGCAGCGGCCGCCAGGTACTGCGCGACGAGCTCCCAGTGGCCCTGCACCGGGCAGGAGCCGACGACGCGCCCGTCCTTGAGCAGTTCCAGGGCAAGGTCGTCTCCGTCGCCAGGTCCGGCCAGCCGCACGCGATCGGCGTCGCCGCACAGCGGGCCGAACGCGCCGTGGTTGATCACGTCGACGAGCAGCTGCGCGAACTCGAGCTTCCTGGCTCGGCTCTGCCGCACGAGCTGCTCCGCCGGAGCCAGCTGCGCGTCCAGGCCGCGCACGGTCCTGGGCGCGAGCCGGCCCAGGCCTAGCCGCTGCATCGGCTCGGCCAGCACCGGCGGCCACCCCGCGGGCGCCAGGTCGGCGTCGCCGATGACCCCGGCGATCAGGGCGCTGTACAGGTAGTACGCGGCGAGTCGCTGGCGGCCGGCGTCCTCGATGATCTGCTCGACCGGCGGCGGATCGGGCACGCGCCGGCGGGCGTCCGCGTCGACAGCTGCCAGGGCAACGTCAGCGGTCACGGCCGGGTCCCGATTCCGTCCCGATCCGCGCCTCCAGCGCGGCCACCCGGTCGATCAGGTCGGTGATCAGCGCGTGATGGGCGCGCACAATCTCAGCCAGCAGCTCCGCGTCGCTGCGTAGCTCGTCCCACGCATCCTGCTGGCCGACCTTCCGCTGCACGTTCTTCGATGCCTCCTGGGCACGCGCGGCCGCGTCCTTGGTCAGAGCCTCCGCCTGCCTGACGCGCTCGTCCTCTCTGACGCTGCCCAGCGCCGATCGCGCCCTGTCGGCGAACGAGCTCTTCCGAGGCTGTTCGTTCTCAGGCACGTAGGTATCCTCCTTTCAGGACATACCAGGCATTCGCTGGCAATCGGGCAACCTGCCCTACCAGCCGGCCCGCTATCCGGGCGCGACCGTCCGCCGGCAAGCATGCGCGAATGGCGCGCGAACAAACACTGCCGAGTCCGCTGTCTCCCGCCAGTCCGGGCCAGCGGCGACTCAGGTGGCCGCAAGGCCCGCTCGCCGGCCGTTACGCGCCGTCTGCGGCGATGGTCATCCTGTTCCTGGTCCCTTACCTCGGCCTGTCGGCGGCGCTACAGCCGCTGACGCCGATCATCGCCAGCCAGCTGCACATGAGTCTCCAGGCGATCAGCCTGACCGCGGGGCTGGCCAATGCGGCCTATGCCGTTGGCACGGTGCTGGCGGTGCAGCTGGCCCAGCTGCTGCCGCAACGCCGGCTGCTGCTGGTGTACGGAAGCGCGCTCGTGATCGGCTCGGTGCTGGCGGCCGCCGCGACTGGCCCCGCCATGTTCATCGCCGGGCACGTGCTGCAGGGGCTGTGCACCAGCATGCTGCTGATCGCCGCCGCGCCGCCGCTATTCCTCGGCTTCCCGGCGGCCAAGCTGCGCTGGACCGCGGTGGTCCTCAACATGTGCATATTCGGGGCCGTTGCCGCGGGGCCGCTGGTCGGCGGCGCCCAGGCGTCGTTTCACGCATGGCGCCCGCTGTTCTGGATCGTCACCGGGATCGCCGCGGCCGGCCTGCTGACGTCGCTGCTGACCTTCCAGGACGCCCCGCCGGCTGACCCCAGCGCGCCGCGGGACGGGCTCGCCATTGGCCTGGCCGCGACCGGCTCGGTGGCGGCGTTCTGGGGCGCGTCCGAACTGCTCACCCACCGGTTCTTCGACCCCGTCGCGGTGATTCCGCTGATCGTTGGGCTCGTCCTGATCGCCACCCTGTGGGTCTACGAGTACACCGCGCGCCGACCGCTGCTGACGGTGCGGGCGCTGGCCAGCACGATCCCGGTGAGCGGGGTCATCGTCGCTGTCTGCGCGGCCGCGGCGTCGACCTCGGCGATCGCGCTGACCGCGACCGTCCTCACCCCCCGCTATCCGCCGCTGCACCTCGGCCTGCTCTTCACACCCGAGCTGGTCGCGGCCGTCATCACCGCGGTGGCCTTCGGCGCGGTGTTCGACAAGCGCCTGATCCACCTCTTCGCGCTGACTGGATTGATCTTCCTGGTAGCCGGGATCCTCGTGCTCCGCAGCGCCATCCCGCCGACCGAAACCCTCACCCTGACGGGCTCCGGGCTGATCGGCGTCGGCATCGGCGCATCCGTGACCCCGGCGCTGTTCCTGGCTGGTTTCTCACTCCGCTCCGCGTCGATACAGCGGGTGTTCGCGATCCTGGAACTGCTGCGCGCGGTGGCGGCGTTCATGACCGTGCCGATCCTGCTGCACTTCGGCACGACGCTGACGGGCCTGCCGACCCCTGCGATGAGCACCGCGCTGTGGATCTGCTTCGGCCTGTCCGCGGGTGGTGCGGTCGTCGGCGTCCTGCTCTACCTGCTCGGCCGGGTCGCTCTGCCCGCTCCGGCGCTCGGCCGGTGGATGGGCGGCCAGGAACCCGCCTGGGATTCCCCGCCGCTGCTGGCGGCGGTACGCGGAAGGACTCGCCCGGCGCTAGCCGCAGCGTCTGCGGCTGTCGTCACGGCCGGGGAGAGCGGCGGCCGGATCGCCGCGTCGCTGGCCCCGCGTCCGCTCCGGCGCCCAGCCGAGCATCCCGACCGCATCGGGCCGGTCCTGATCGCCTACGATGGCTCCGACCTGGCCGGGAAAGCCATCGCCGAGGCCGGCCAGCAGCTGCCCGCGAGGCGCGATGCGGTCGTCCTCACGGTGTGGCGCACGTTTAGCGTCGGGTTCATGCCAGAGCCCGGCGCCCAGTTCGACGCCGCCTGCGCCGACGACGTCCGGCACGCGGCCGAGCAGACCGCCGAGCACGGCGCGGCGCTCGCCGAGTTGGCTGGGTTCCGGGCGATGCCGCTGGCGGTCGAGGGCACGCCCGCCTGGAAGGCGGTCGTCGATGCGGCCGACGAGCACGAGGCGAGCCTGATCGTCATCGGCTCGCACGGCCACGGCAAGCTGGGCGGCCGGATAGCCGACAGCATGACCGCCAACGTCGCCTCGCGCTCACCCCGGCCGGTACTCATCGTGCACGCCCACGACCACCCCGACGGTCACCCGCCGCCCGCGGGCTTAGGCCGCGGCGCCGTCGATGTAGGTAACCATGTTGGCGCCGATGGCAGGGATGCGCGGGCCGGGCAGCACGATGCCGGTGAGGTTCAGCGGATCGGCGGCGGACAGGTGCGCGACCTCTCCGGTGTGCTGCTGCCTGCGGACCGCCTTGAGTACCTCGACCGCGTCCGGGTGGGCGTACTGCTCGCCGCTGAAGCCGTTGACGAAGCGGCCGCCGCGGATCGTCTCCCTGGCCTCCATCCGCCGGAACGCCCACAGCACGTCGCGCCACGGCACCGCGAGGTTCTCCCTGGCCACCAGGTCGCGGAAGACGACGCCCCAGCGGGCCGCGAGCTGCTGGGCGACGGCCTCGGCCAGCTCGTCCCGGTCGGCGTCGGCGAGCGGGGGCGGCAGCAGCGACCAGCGGCCGGACGCGCCGGTGCTGGCCCGCAGACCCCGGCGCAATCCGATGGTCGGCGCGTACCGCTCCGCGCTGCCACGGCGCAGCAGCGCCCGGACGGCACGGAACCCGTCGGCGGTCACCAGCCCGCGGGCGACCGCGTCCCACAGCGCCTCGTCCACCTCGCTCGGCA
>JASHSZ010000508.1 GCA_030040815.1 Streptosporangiaceae bacterium | reverse complement strand
CAGGCCGACCAGATTCAGCGGCCGGTCGAGCGGCCGGTGGTGACGGAGACGACCGCGCTGGGCGCGGCGTTCCTGGCCGGCCTGGCCACTGGTGTCTGGTCGTCACAGGCAGAGCTCGCCGCCACCTGGCAGCTGGACCGACGGTTCGCGCCGACGCTACGAGACGACGCGGCCCACGCCCGCTGGCGAAGCGCGGTCGAGCAGACTAAGGCCTGGGCGGGCTGAGGCCAGGCGAGCTGAGGCTGGGCTCCTGTGGCTCGTCTTCGTCGCCTTCCTCAGCGGCGGGGCGACCACGGCCGCCCGCCTGCAGCGCGGTGCTCAGCTGTAGTTTTGCCCGCTGGGCGTACTCGTCGACGTATTCCTGGCCGGATAGCTTCATGAGCTCGTACATGATCTCGTCGGTTATCGCCCGGAGCACGATCCGGTCCTCCTCAAGGCCGTAATAGCGAGAGAAGTCCAGCGGCTTGCCGAACCGCACGCCGGGTCTGATCGCGAGCCGGGGCGTGATCCGGCCTGGCGGCTGAAACTCGAAGCCGCCGATCATGGCGGTCGGGATGACGGGTGCCCGGCCCTCGAGAGCGAGCCGCGCTACGCCCGTCTTGCCCCGGTACAGCCGACCGTCTGGCGTGCGCGTGCCCTCCGGATAGATACCAAGCAGCTCGCCGGCCGCCAGCACCCGTAGCCCGGTCCGGAGCGCCCGGTCGCTCGCCGGGCCGCCGGACCGGTCGACGGGAATGCCCCCGACGCCCTGGAAGAATCCCCTGCTGATCAGCCCTTTGATCCCTCGTCCGGTGAAGTATTCGGACTTGGTCAGGAAGACCACCTTGCGGGGCAGCGGCAGCGGAGCGAAGAAGTGATCGGAGAACGACAGGTGGTTGCTGGCCAGGATCGCCGGGCCGGTGCGGGGGACATTCTCGATGCCGTCCGCCCATGGCCGGAAAAGAGTGCGCAGGACAGGCCCGATGATGGCCTTGACCACCCAGTAGAACACGCCTCATACCTCGGCTCGGAGCGCGGGCTCGATGACGGGGCGCGCCACGGGCTGCTCCGTCAGCCAGCACCTGGCCGACGGGCAGCCGCTCGAGGCGGGACTCCCCACGATCGAAAGAGTGCCGCTAACCGAGGAGCTCGCGCAAGTCGCGGGGAGCCCCTGACGTCGCCGTGCAGCGGTCTGGCCTGGCCAGGCGCCGCAGAACTGCCCGCCGCGGCGGCTCCCGAAACACCGGCCGGGTCAGAACTGCCAGGAGCCGGTGCAGCCATGACGGCCGACGTGCGACGATGCCAGAGAGGCCAAGGCCATAACCCCGGAGGTTGCCGTTCATGCCAGTAGTGCCAGGTGCTGAAGCCTTCGCCCGCGACGGCGGGCCGACCGGAGTGCTGCTCTGCCATGGCTTCACTGGCAGCCCGCAGTCGCTGTTGCCCTGGGCCGCCTACCTTGCCGACGCGGGACTGGCCGTCTCGCTGCCCCGGCTACCAGGTCACGGCACCACCTGGCAGGAGATGGCCAGGACTCGCTGGGAAGACTGGTTCGCCGAGGTCAACCGGGCCTTCGACGAACTGCAGTCACGCTGCGACGAGGTGTTCGTGATGGGCCTGTCGATGGGCGCCTGTCTGGCGATCCGGCTGGCCGAACTGCGCGGCGACGCCGTCCGCGGCCTGGTCCTGGTCAATCCCTCACTGACCGCAGACTCCCGGCTCCTGTTCCTGATCATCCCGATGGTCAAGTTCGTCGTGCCCGCCGTCAAGGGCATCGCCAGCGACATCAAGAAGCCGGGCGTGACCGAGACCGGATATGACCGGACACCGGTGAAGGCCGCGGCAAGCCTGCCAGGGTTGTGGCGGACAACCCAGCAACACCTCACCGACCTGACTCAGCCGATCCTCGTCTTCCACAGCACGAGCGACCACGTCGTCGGTCCGGCTAGCCTCAGTCTGCTGACCCGAGCGCTGCCCGCCAGCCAGCTCGAGGTCCGGGAGCTCGCCGACAGCTATCACGTGGCAACCCTCGATAACGATGCCGAGGCAATATTTGCCGGAAGCCTTGAGTTCGTTCGTGTACATAGTCAGGTAGGACGGGCATCTACAGGCGAGGCAAGCAGGGAACCGATCGGCGGGGAATGACGTCGGATGACTGGTGCCGGGGACGCTGACGGCGACTTCAGCAGGGACGAGGCCGAGTGGCGCGATCTTGTCGCGCGCTTCGACCGCCCGGCCGACACGACGCTGACCGAGGTTCCGTGGCCCGCCAGGGAGGACCTGCCGGGCTCGGCGGCCACCCGGGCTGCGGCCAGCCTCCCGGCAACCGACCCGCCGGGTCCGGACACCCCCGGCACGTCCAGCCCCGCCGCCGACCCGGTCAGCGGCGCCACGGACCAGCAGCCGGGGCCGCGGCCAGGCGTCCGGCCCTGGCCAGAACCCGACGGCGGCCACTGGCCGGCTGACCGCACCCGCGTCGTGCGGCCAGCTGGCGACCCGCGGTCGTATACCCCGGCCGACGAGGACGACGACAGCCGATACGTCCCGGCCCCGCTCCCGCCCCCGGCCAGGCTCGACCCGATCTCCAAGGGAGCGCTGGCTGCCGTCATCGGCGGCCCTGCCTACCTGCTGATCGCCACCGTGTTCCTGCACTGGACAATTTCGGCCCCCGCCGCATTCGTCGCGGTCGCGGCGTTCATCGGCGGTTTCGTGACGCTCGTTGTCAAGCACGGCGGCCACTCGCGGCGCGACGATGATGACGACGGCGCGGTGGTGTAGGGCGGCCGTCCGTCAGCCAGCGCGGGCTAGGTCCGCCGCGCCGATCAGGCCCGCATCCGGGCCAAGCTCCGCGAGTCTGATGTCGGCGTAGGGACGATGCGAGTGGCCCGTCAGGCCACGTTCGTAGGCGTGCCGCGCCGGGCCGAGCAGCAGCTCGCCGGCCTCCGACACTCCCCCGCCGATCACGAAACAGCCGGGGTCGAGGATCGCCGACAGGTCCGCCAGGCCGGCACCGAGCCAGCTGCCGACGGTCTCGAAGCAGCTCACGGCGCTAGGGTCGCCCTCACAGGCGGCCTTGGTGACCGCCGGCCCGTCAATGCGGTCCGGGTCGCCCCCGGCGAGCTGCAGCATCCTGGCGGCAGCCTCCGGCGATCGGCGGGCGAACTCGCGCGCCTCGGCTACCAGCGCGGTACCGCTCGCGTACTGCTCCCAGCAGCCCTGATTGCCACAGCCGCACAGCCGGCCATCAGGCACGACCCGATAGTGACCAGGCTCGCCCGCCGACCCGAACGCACCGCGATAAAGCCGCCCGTCGAGCACGATCCCGGCCCCGATGCCCGTGCCGACGGTGATCAGTACCACGTGCTCGTGCCCCCGCGCGGCGCCCAGCCTGGTCTCCGCCCAGGCAGCCGCGTTCGCGTCGTTCTCCACGATCACCGGCCTGCCGAGGTGCTCCTCCACGAGCTTCTTGACCGGTTCGTCCCGCCATGCGAGGTTGGGCGCGAACAGCACGCTCGCCCGCAACTGGTCGACAAAGCCAGCCGCGCCGATGCCAATTGCATCCACCGGGTACCGGCCCAGCAGCTCGGTCACGGCGCCAGCGATCACGCCGATGGTGTCGTCGGGGCTTGCCGCCGGGGTGTACCTCTTCAGCTTCTCGATGACGCGACCGCGGTCATCGACGACCCCGGCGGCAACCTTCGTGCCGCCGACGTCAACGCCGATCGCCAGGCCCATGCCCTCGCCCGTCCGACTGGTCTCCGGCACTCCCGGACCCCGTGCCGTCGGCCGCATCCGAGTCCGTCGCCGTCGCCCACGGATCGGCGGCGGCCGGGCCCGCGGTGGCCAGCCGGTCACCCGGCTTCCAGCCAACCTGGCCGTGCTCGCCTGCCAGGGAATCCGGCCGAGCAGCCGGCGCTTCGGCTGGTCCGGCCGGGCTGCCAGGCGGCTGCCCGGCTGCCTCGCCGGAGTCCGCCTCGGCCGGGCCAGCCTGCACCGACCCGCTGTCGGCGCGAGTGCCGCTCGAGCCGGTGCCGTCGGCGGCCGTAGCGCCGCGCCCGCCAGGCCTGGTCAGCAGCGAGTCAAGCGCACTGATGGCGTCTTGCACCGCGGTGGCGACCGCCTCGCCGGCCCCGGACAGCTGGCCCCCCAGGCCAGGGCGGTCGCGCATCCGACGGGCGGCCCGGCAGATCGGGCACCACTGGCACTCAGGTGCCTCGCCGGTCTCCGGCGGAATCTCGGTCGTGGCGACGTCCCAGACGTCTGCCCTGTCCTGACGTCCGCCGCCAATGGTGCGTCTCACCTGGTCTTCCAGCTCCCGGCGCATGTTCTTCGCACTCGAGCGGATCAGCCAGCGCTGCAGGTCGCCCAGCAGGTCCGTGCCTGAATCGCCTTGCTGCCGGTCCGCGCCGGACGAGCCGGACCGGGGCGGCCGGTCCGACCGCTCATTTCTCCCGGACTGCTCGCTCATCCATCCACCACTTCTTGACTCGTTCCCGCCGATGCGTCTGGCACGCCTCAGCGGCCTGCAGCGGGCCTGGATTCTGCCCGCGCCTTCAGGCCCTTCAGGGCTGCGTCGATGATCGTACGCTCGGCGCGGCGCCTGAGCAGTCCAGGCAGCGGCACCCTGGTTCCGACGGCCAGCTCGTAGCTGACCGTCGTGGTGTCACCGTTGCTCGCTAGCCGGTATGCCCCCGACATCTCGGTCACCATCGAGCCCGCCTCTGCCAGGTGCCAGCTGACCACGGTGTCGCCGCCCCAGTCATAGGCGAGCACGTAGCTGTCCTTGATCACGCCCGCATCGATCCCGAACCGGACGCGCAGCGGACGACCGTCCGGACCGGTCTCGATGACCTCAGCCGCGCGCACCCCGGTCGCCCACTGCGGATAACCGGCAAAGTCGGCGATGACCCCCATGACGGTCGCACCGTCGGCAGCCACCGTGACGCTCGAGGAAGTCCGGTCCGTCATGAGGTGGAGCGTACCGCGCGTGCGGGCGCGCGATAGCCGTGGCGGGGCCGCGGCGCTGCCCGCGGTCATCGCCATTGCAGCACGTAAGGCACGCCCGTGGCACGGAAGTGGCCGACGTTGATGCACTCGGTAGCGCCGATCCTGATCCGGCTCTGTAGCGGCTGATGGACGTGGCCGAACAGCACATACCGGGGCTGGGATTTCCTGATGAGCTGCAGGAGCGCCTCACTGCCCCGCTCCATCCGCCTGGCCACGGTGTCGTACAGCAGCTCGGGGACCGCCGGCGGGATGTGCGCGCACAGCACGTCGACGTCCCCTACGGCCGCGACCTTCGTGGCGAAAACATCGTCGTCGATCTCATTCGGCGTGCGATAGGCAGTCCGCAGGCCGCCGCCGACAAAGCCGAACGTCCAGCCGTCGAGCTCGGTCCGCTGGCCGTCGAGGACATGCTGACCAGGGCGGACGTGGTCGGCCCACAGCCTGGGCAGGTCGACGTTCCCGTAAGTCAGGTAGGACGGTACCGGCATAGCGGCAAACAACTCGGCGTACTGCCTAGTGACGGCTGCCTCGATGTGCAGCCGGGGGTCACCGTCCAGCCGTGCCCACAGCGTCGCGGACAGCGCGCGCGCTGCATCGAACTGGCCGTCCGACCGCAGCTCGACGAGCTTGTGTGCGTGGTCGGCGCCGAACAGGTCGGAAAAGATGCCCTGGCGGTGATCGGCGTAGTCGATGAACAACAGCAGATCGCCGAGGCAGATAAGCGCGTCAGCGCCCTCGCCCGCGCGTCGTAGCGCGTCGGACCGCCCGTGGACATCGCTCACCACGTGCAGCCGCATCCACCTACAGTAGGCAAGTCCAGGCGAAACACCTAGCCATCGGCTGGCCCGGCGTGCGGTGGCCAGGCCGGGGCGGTAACGTCCGAGACGGCACGGCTGCGCCCCACGACGACGGAGCGGCATGGGAACGTGGTAACTGGAGGTTCAGTGCTCGAATTCGGTATCCCAGCGCTCATCGAGATCCCAGACGACGCCGGACTGGCCGATGTGGTGTTTAGCCGGGCCGCCGCCGATCCCGACGAGGTCATGCTGCGCCGGCGCGCAGCCGATGGCCGCTGGCAGGACGTCACGGCTGGTCAGTTCCGGGGAGCGGTGTCGGCGCTCGCGAAAGGGCTGATCGCCGCGGGCCTCCAGCCGGGCGACCGGATCGCCCTGATGTCCCGCACCAGGTACGAGTGGACGCTCGCCGACTACGCGATCTGGGCGGCGGGCGCGGTCTCGGTTCCCGTCTACGAGACATCGTCGGCCGAACAGGTCGAATGGATCCTCGGCGACTGCGGCGCCCGCGCGGTTATCGCCGAGCAGGACGATCACGCGCAGATCATCCAGAGCGTCCGGGACCGGCTGCCGAAGCTCGGGCCGGTGTGGCGGATCGCCGCAATCGACGAGGTGGCCGCCGCGGGTGCCGACATTACCGACGACCAGCTGCGCCAGCACCGGGTCAGCCGCCGGGCCAGCGACCTGGCCACCATCATCTACACGTCCGGGACGACCGGGCGGCCCAAGGGATGCGAGCTGACGCACCGCAACCTGCTCGCCGCCGTCCGCAACGCCGTGCACGCGGCACTGCCCGACGTGTTCGAGATGCCCGACGCATCGACGCTGCTGTTCATGCCGCTGGCCCACGTGTTCGCTCGGATCATCGAAATCGGCTGCCTCGAGGCGGGCGCCGTGCTCGGCCACTGGGAGAACGTCGGCACCGTCGCCGACGGCCTGCGTGAGTTCCGGCCCACCTTCCTGCTGGCGGTGCCGCGGGTGTTCGAGAAGGTCTACAACACTGCGGTGCAGCACGCGTCAGCTAGGACTGCCACGAGCAAGATCTTCGCTGCGGCCGCCGACACGGCGATCGCCTACAGCCAGGCCCTGGACAACGGGCGGCCGGGTATCGGGCTGCAGCTCCGGCGGGTCGTGTTCGACCAGCTCGTCTACGGCAAGCTGCGGGCCGCGGTAGGCGGCCGGGTGGGCTACGCGGTGTCGGGCGGCGCGCCGCTCGGCGAGCGGCTCGGCCACTTCTTCCGCGGCGCGGGCATCACCGTGCTGGAGGGCTACGGCATGACGGAGACGTCTGCGGCGGCGACCGTCAACAAACCGGGCCGCAACAAGATCGGCACTGTCGGCCAGCCGCTGCCCGGCGTCAGCGCCAGGATCGCCGAGGACGGCGAGATACTGCTGCGCGGCGCCGTCATCACGATCGGTTACTGGCAGAACCCGGCCGCGACCAAGGAAGCCATCGACGCCGAGGGCTGGCTGCACTCCGGTGACCTCGGCTCGCTCGACGACGAGGGATTCCTGCGGGTCACCGGCCGCAAGAAGGAGCTCATCGTCACGGCAGGCGGCAAAAACGTGGCCCCGGCGGTCCTCGAGGACAGGCTCCGCGCCCACCCGCTGATCAGCCAGTGCATGGTAGTCGGGGATGGCAGGCCGTTCATCGCCTGCCTGATCACCCTGGACGCGGAGGCCCTGCAGCACTGGAAGTCGCAGCACGGCAAGCCGGCCGACGCGACCCCCGCGGACCTGGCCACCGACCCCGACCTGATCGCCGACCTGCAGGCGGCCGTCGACGACGCCAACAAGGCAGTGTCCAGAGCCGAGTCGATTCGCAAGTTCCGGGTGCTGCCGGTGGACTTCACCACCGAGAACGACTACCTCACGCCGTCACTGAAGGTGAAGCGGGCGAACGTCGGTAAGGACTTCTCGGCCGATATCGAAGCGCTGTACGCGCGGTAGGGACGAAGGGGCGGCTGGCACCGACCTGGGTCTGGGCGGCCACACGGCGATAAACGGCCGCCTCAGACCCAGGTCGGTGCCAGCCGCGCCGTTACTTCAGGATCACACTGAGCTTGTCGGCTACGCGGTCCCAGGTCCATTCTCGGTCGATCCAGGCGCGGCCCTTTTCGCCCATGGCTATTGCGCCTTCAGGATCGGAGAGCAGCTCGCTCAGCCGGTCGCTCAGCGCTCGCACGTCTGTGCCGGGGACGACGTAGCCGGTCTCGCCGTCGAGGACGGCGTCGGGTGCGCCGCCGGAGTCGCCGCCGATGACCGGCAGGCCGGTCGCGGCCGCTTCGAGGTAGACGATGCCGAGGCCCTCGACGTCAAGGCCGGCCCGGCGGGTCCGGCACGGCATCGCGAAGACGCTGGCGGCGTCGTAGCAGGCCGGCAGGTCCTCTCGAGCCACTGGGCCGGTGAAGACTATGGAGTCTGACACGCCCAGCCGGCCTGCCAGGCGCTCCAGGCTGGTCTTGCACGGGCCGTCGCCGACCAGCATGAGGAGCGGATTACCCGGTGCCTGGGCACGGACGGCTGGCCACGCTTTAATGAGGGTGTCCTGGCCCTTGCGTGGCACCATCCTCGAGACGCAGACGACAACGGGGCGGTCCGGCGCGATGCCGAACTCGCGGCGGATCCGCGGCCCGCCGGCGCCGGGGCGGAACTCGGCCGGGTCAACGCCGGGCGTGAGCCGTACCATGCGGCGGGCCGCGTCGGCCGACAGCGCGCGCGCCAGCCGGACCCGGAAGTACTCGGCCAGGTAGGTGAGGGTGTCGACGTCGTCGCCGATGCGCCGCAGCAGCGACCGGGCGCCGGGCAGCGCGGCCCAGCCGGCCTCGTGACCATGGGTGAGACCGATGATGCGCCGGGCCCCGCCCGCCCGCAGCCGCGGGGCCAGCAAGCCGAGCGGAGCCGCGGCCCCGAATAGCACGCGGTCGCAGCCGTGCTCGGCAAGCAGCGCGCACGCTCGGCTGGCGACCGGCGGCGCTGGCAGCATGAGCGAGCCAGGATGCCGGATCACCGGGAACGGCTGGGCGGCGTCGAACTCGGCCGCGCCCGCCCAGGCGGGCGCGTACACGACTACCTCGTCGGGCGGCAGCCGCAGCGCCAGCGCATGCACGAACGACTGGATCCCGCCGCGGCGCGGCGGGTAGTCGTTGGTGACGATCAGCACCTTGGTCATGCGCCCTCCGCGCCCGGAATCTCGCCGCCGACCGACGGCGTC
>JASHSZ010000507.1 GCA_030040815.1 Streptosporangiaceae bacterium | reverse complement strand
GCCTCGCCGCCCGGCTGGTCGCCGTGGTGGCCGTCGGGGCGCTGGCGGTCGCTGCCGCCGGCTGGCAGCCCGCCAGCATCGCGATCATCACCGGGGCGCTCACCTGGCTGCTGCTGACCGTTCGCAGTGACCTGGCCGCGCGCCGGACCCGGCGCTGACCGCTCAGCGGAACCAAGCACGGCAAAGCAGATCATTCGTCTGAGCTCAGCACTTGCGCAGCTACGCTTCGGTGGTCGTCGGCGGCGGGACACTTCGCCCGGTCAGCTGGCGGGCGGGTTCCTGTTGACAGTCGCGGGAGCTGAGCTGCCGGATCCGCCGCCCCGCCAGGTAACTCGGCATGCTTACGCGTCCGGGTGACCGGCTTTCGGGCCGCTCGCCGGGGTGGTGATGCCGAACAGCGCCGTGGCGTTGTCCGTCAGGATGGCGCTGGCCTCCTGCTCGGTGATCCGGTGGTCGGTGATGTAGTTGACGGCCCGGACGAAGACGTCACCTGCCTCGTAAGGGAAATCGGTGCCCAGCAGCAGCCGGTCAGCGCCGAGAGAGTCGATCGCGCACCGTAGGGCCGGAACGTGGCCGTGCCCGACGCTGTCGTACCACATCCGGCGAGCCGCGATGCTGGGCCGCTCGGGAGTTCCGGGTGCCTCCCACTGGTACTGGTCATCGGCCCGCTGCAGCAGCATCGGCAGCGCACCGCCGAGATGGGAGTTGATGATCTTTATCCGCGGATAGCGGCTAGGGACACCGTGGGTGATCAGCTGCATGACCGAGATCGTGTCCTCGACCGGCGCGCCGACCATCCAGGTCAGCTGGTAGTCGCCGATCAGCGGGGTGCACGCGCTGTTCCCCGCCGGGTGGATATACAGGACCGCGGCGCGCCGGTTCAGCTCGGCGAAGATCGGCTCGAACGCCGGCTCCACCAGCGCATGGCCAAGGACGGTCGTGGTCATGGCGACGCCGGCCATGTGGAGCTCGTCCAGAGCCCGTCCCAGCTCCGCGATCGACGCATCGATGTGGGGCATCGGGGTCGCGGCGAAGGCCCGGAAGTGATCCGGATGACGTTCGACCAGCGCGGCGTACTGGTCGTTGACGAAGCGGGCAGCAGCGACTGCCTTGTCACGGTCTTCGCCGTACGGCAGTTGCGGCGAGGCGGACAGTACCTGCACGTCCACTTCCGCCCGATCCATCAGACGCAGCCGGGCCGCCAGCTCGTCCCCGTCCCCGGCGCCAAGGCCGCGCTGAGTTCCGGTGTCGGTCTTGCCGAGACTGGCCAGCAGATCGAGGTAGTCATCGGTCCAGTAGTGCGCGTGAACGTCGATCCTCATGCTTCAGGCTCCCTTAACCGGCGATACCCGCGTAGCACCGCGCGGGACGGCCGCCAGGGCTCGCGAACGCGGGGGCCAAGCGGTCACGGCCGTGCCGAAGGCCGCGACTGCGACTGGTCCTGGCATCTGGTTTGACCCACGGCACGTCATCCAAGTGTCATTGGGACTGTGGTGTCCAGCCCGGCGTTGAAGTTTCCGGTAGTCCGACAAGTGACTCTGCTCGACCGGCCCGGGACAACGCCCCGACGGGCAGGGCTCGTCAGCTTGGCTGCACCGAAGCCGAACGCCGCGCCGAGCGCGAAACTGGCGGCGGGGTTGAGGGTGGGTCCATGCGCGTCGCGCACCTATCACGGTTCGCGCAGGCAACGTGATAGACAACCCGTTGCCCGCCGGAGCAGAGTTGCCCGGTAAGACGAATTTGGGAGGGACGACATGCCGAAGTTCATGGATTACCACGATGACTTGAAGCTTCCGCCGGAGGCCGTCGCGCAGATAGCCCAGGGGGCGCGGGACGGCGTGGCTGATGAGTTCGGAGTGCGGCAGGTTGAGCTGTTTCACAACAGCGACGGAAAGGTCTACTGCCTGCTGGACGGCCCGGACGAGGAGGCAATTCGCAAGCATCATGCGGCGCTGAACGTCCCGTGCGGCGACGTGCACGAGGTGAACAGCCTGCTCTGAACGAGCATGCGGGATCCTTGCAACCCGCCAACCTATTCGTGCTTTGGTTACGTAATCGAGGCCGGATACGGTGTGCGCCAGACATATCCAGCATCGCTCAAAAGCACGGCGTGACCATCGTGGCAGGGCCGTTCGTCAACCGCGAGCATCTGGCCGGGGTGATCGCGGAGACCGAGCGCGCGAGCGCGCCAAACAGGGAGTCGCCAGGAGGCTGGGGTCGGGAAGCAGCCTGGGATCAGGCCTGCGAACGGGCTTGCTGGTAGTGCGCGATGGCCGCGGCGGTTGCGGGCGCGCGGAAGACGTCGGCGAAGACGTCGACGCTGGTGTCGATGCTGTGCTGCAGGCCGTGGTTGAGCCAGGTCTCGAACAGGCCTTTCTGTGCGGCGATGACTTCACGGGTGCATGCGGTGACCGATTCGACCAGTTCGAGTGTCGCGGCGCGCAGCTGGGCTGGCTCGACGGTGCGATTGATCAGGCCCTGGGCGGCGAACTCGCTGACCGGGTACAGGTTTCCGGTGAGGGCAATCTCCTTGGCCTTGGACAGGCCGACGTACTGGTGCAGCAACGCCGCATCGACTACCGAGGGGATGCCGAGCCTGACTTCAGGCAGCCCGAAGCGGACGCCGGGGTGAGCGACTCGCAGATCGCAGGCCAGTGCCATCTCGAACGCCGCGCCGATGCAGTAGCCGTTGATCATCGCCACGGTCGGCACCGGTGCCCGCCGTATCGCTCCGAT
>JASHSZ010000506.1 GCA_030040815.1 Streptosporangiaceae bacterium | reverse complement strand
GGCGGCGCTGGCGTCGAGCCTGGCCGACGACACCCCGGAGGGCCGGTCCATCGTCGAGTTCGCGACCGACCGATACCACCTCGCCGAGCCGGACCTGCCCGGCGCCGAGCTCGTGAAGTTCTCGGCAGAGACCAGGATGAGCGGGGTCGACGTCGCCGACCGGCACATCCGCAAGGGCGCAGCGGACTCGGTCCGGCACTGGGTCGACGAGCAGGGCGGCACGATACCCAGTGACCTCCCGCCGATCGTCGCGCGCATCTCGAACGACGGAGGCACCCCGCTGGTCGTCGCGGACGGGCCGCGCGTGCTCGGGGTGATCCATCTCAAGGACACCGTCAAGCAGGGCATGATCAAGCGTTTCAAGGAGCTCCGGAACATGGGCATCCGGACGATCATGATCACCGGGGACAACCCGCTGACCGCCGCCGCCATTGCCAGGGAGGCTGGCGTCGACGACTTCCTGGCCGAGGCCACGCCAGAGCAGAAGGTGGCGCTGATACGGCGCGAGCAGCGTGGCGGTCACCTGGTGGCGATGACCGGGGACGGCACCAACGACGCACCGGCGCTCGCCCAGGCCGACGTCGGCCTCGCCATGAACACCGGCACGCAGGCCGCCAAGGAAGCAGCCAACATGGTGGACCTGGATTCCAACCCCACCAAGCTCATCGAGGTCGTCGAGGTCGCCAAGCAGCTCCTCATCACTCGCGGCTCGCTCACGACCTTCTCCATCGCCAACGACGTGGCGAAGTACTTCGCGATCATCCCGGCCATGTTCGTGGTGGTGTATCCGAGGCTGGAGGTCCTGAACGTGACGCGGCTGGCCAACCCGCACACGGCGATCCTGTCCGCGGTGATCTACAACGCGCTCATCATCCCGGCGCTCATCCCGCTGGCGCTGCGCGGAGTCAGGTTCCGGCCGCTCGACGGCGCCGCCATCCTGCGGCGCAACGGCCTCATCTACGGCATCGGCGGCCTTATCGCGCCGTTCGCCTTCATCAAGCTCATCGACCTCGCGCTGACCGCGTTGGGACTGCACTGACATGCGACGCCACATCTTCGCCAGCAGCGTGATGCTCATTGGCCTCACGGCCCTGCTGGGATTCGGCTATCCGCTGGTGGTCACCGGCCTCTCCATGCTGTTCTTCTCCCATCAGGGGGAGGGCTCCCTGATCTACCTGAACGGCAAGCTGGTCGGCTCGGCGCTGCTCGGCCAGAACTTCACCGACAGCAAGGGCAACCCGCTGCCTCAGTACTTCCAGCCGCGCCCGTCCGACGCCGGCACCGGCTATGACGGCATCGACTCCGACGCCAGCAACCTAGGCCCGTCCAACCCGCTGCTCATCGGGTTCGTGGCCGGGATCAACACGGTCGGCCTGAACGGGAAGCCGTCGAAGACCAACCCGTTCGCGACCAAGGCAGACCCAGCCTGCGTTCCGGTCAACCCGCAGGGCACGCCGGTGACGAGCCCGGCCCCCGGCCAGCGCTACGCCCGGAACCCCGACGGGTCCTACGTCTGCGATACCAATACCGTGCCTGAGCGCGCCATCGCCTACCGGCAGTTCAACGGCATGCCGGCCGGCGCACCGGTGCCGGTTGACGCGGTCACCGCCTCGGGGTCAGGCCTCGACCCTGACATCTCCGTGCAGAACGCGATGGACCAGGCGCCTCGCGTTGCTCGCGTCCGGCACCTGGCCCTCAGCCAGGTGGTCGGCCTCGTGCGCCGCTACACCAGCGGCCGCGAGCTGGGCTTCATGGGCGAGCCCACGGTCAACGTGCTC
Source organism: Streptosporangiaceae bacterium (assembly GCA_030040815.1). Next base: position 757 of record JASHSZ010000506.1, on the reverse strand, counting down.
GAGCTCAACGTCGCGCTGGACCGGGTCCGATGACAACCTCCGGATGGGCACAGCTGCTGTTCATCGCCGCCTTCACCGCGGTGGCGGCGCCCCTGCTTGGGCGGTACCTGGCGGCGACGTTCCGTGGCGGCAAGGCGCCGGGCGACAAGATATTCCTGCCATTCGAGCGGCTGGTCTACCGGGCGCTGCGGACCGACCCGGACAGTAGCTGGTCCTGGCGCTCTTACGCGCTGGCCGTGCTTGTGTTCGGCCTCCTGTCCACCCTGCTGCTGTACCTGATCCTGCGGATTCAGGGGCACCTGCCGCTGAACCCGACGCACGCACCGGATATGCCGCCATTGCTGTCGTTCAACACCGCAGCCAGCTTCATCACCGGCACCAACTGGCAGGCGTACGAGGGCGAAACCGCCATGAGCTACCTCGGCCAGATGGCCGGCCTGGTCGTGGCGCAGTTCACCGCGGGCGCGATCGGCATTGCCGTCGCCCTCGCCGTCGTGCGCGGCATCGCCGGACGGTTTCGCACCATCGGCAACTTCTGGGTCGACCTGACCAGGAGTCTGTTCCGCGTCCTGCTCCCGCTGTCGATACTCGGGGCGCTCGTGCTCGTGGGCCAGGGCGCGGTGCAGAACTTCAGCGGCTTCCGCACCGCGAGCACGCTGGCCGGCAGCACGCAGACGATTCCGGGCGGGCCGGTCTCCTCGATGGAGGCGATCAAGCTGCTCGGCACGAACGGCGGCAGCTTCTACGGGGCAGGCGG
>JASHSZ010000064.1 GCA_030040815.1 Streptosporangiaceae bacterium | reverse complement strand
GGGTGGCACTGGGCAGCCGTCGGGACGACGCGCAGCTCGAGCGGTTCCGGGCCAGCACGGTCGAGATCCGCGCCGTGGAGCCGGCGACCGGACTCCCGCGCCAGGTGGACGGTGAGCTGATCGGACCGTCGACCGCGCTGCTAGTGCGGGTGCTGCCTGCTGCGCTGCTGGTGCGGGTGCCGGCGTCGGTGCCCCCCCGAGCGGAAGTTGCGCGCTAATTCTGGGCCGTGCTGGTGCACTTAACTACCGGTGCGAAAGAGCCGGGAGAGCTTGTGAAGTTCCTTGCCTACCTGGACCAGGCTTTCGACTGCGAGGCGGGCCGCCGGGAGCGGGTTGCCGCTAATGCGGTCGACGATCGCGTCCAGGACGGCGCTGCTGGGCCTCTCCAGGCCCCGGGCGGCCAGCTCGGCAAGATAGATCTCGCGGATTTCATCCCGGCCTTTGCCAGCGGCCTGGGCTCGCGCGGCCTGGAATGCCTCTTTGCGGGCGCGCGAGCGGCGCTGAGCGTCCTCCCACATCTCGCCGAACTCAGGGAATGCCACGCCGTTCTCGTCGAGGCGGCGCCGTTCTCGCTCGGCGCCCGGGCAGGTGCACGACTCACGCCAGGTTCTTAGCGGCACGGTCATCCGCTCCCCGGAGATACTGACCGGGCAGGACGAGTGGCACGAGCACGGGCACAGTCCGGCGCCGAATTCCAGGCGGAGGCGCCGCGGGTTGAACCCCCCGCCCAGACCGAAAAGGTGGGCGCAGTCAACGTGCGCCTCGCGGTTACAGGCCGGAGACTTGCCGACTTGGCCGAACTCGGCCCAGCGATCGCTCATCGGACGAAAGTCCTGCTTCAGAAGATCCTTGCCGGCCTTGGCGTTATCGCCCGCCAGCGACTGGCTCAACCGGCGTCGGCCGGCCAGAGTGGCTCGCTGATCGTGAAGCCGACGTCGGTGCCCCACGTGTTGCGGTACGCCACTTCGTGTACTGGCCTGCGCGGTGCCACCGCCCACCGGCCGGTGGGGTAGCCGAACGACACGAGGCAGTGCATCGCCCAGCCCTTGTCGGGGGGCACGCCGAGGAGCTGGTTCGCCTCCTGGCCGTGAAAGAGGCCCAGTACTGACGTGAGCGCGCTGCCGACGCCCTCGGCTCGCGCCGCCAGTTGCGCGCTCCAGACCGCGGGGAAGATGGACCCGCCGGTCGGGTCGCCACTGGAGAACGCGGCCAGGAACAGCGGCACCTGCTCGAAGTGATCCGCCAGGTGCTGCGCCGACGCCTGGATCTTGAGCAGCGACATGCTGTCGGGATCCTGCGGCGCGGAGCGCGCCGAGGCCAGCCGGTCGGCGTACGCGGTCTGCCAGAGCGAGGCGATCGCGTCACGGTACAGCGGGCCGAGCCCGGCCTTGACGGCTGGATCGTCGATGAGCAGGAAGCGCCAGCCCTGCGCGTTGCCGCCGCTCGGCGCCCGGATAGCGGCGTCCAGGATGCGCTCCTGCACGTCGACGGGGATCGGGTCCGGCCGGACCCGGCGCATCGCTCTCGTGGTGTACAGCGCTTCGCGAACGTCCATCCGGCATCCCCTTCATCGATCAGCCTGAAGGGGATCCTGTCACAGGCCGGGATCAGCCGGGCGTCACCGAACCGGGTGGTGGGATCGTGCCGGGACCGGAAACGTTGCACGCGGTCGCGCCCGTCGGGTCGGTGTTCAGCAGCGGCTGGGCCAGCGGGCCGAGCAGAAGTAGCGGTCCGCGATCGGGTACATGGTAGGGGCGAATGCGGATCGAGCCGCTGCTTTCCATGCGCTACCCCAGGAACGAGAGGCGGACCTGGCGGTCCGGGTTGTCGACGTTGAGGTCGACCAGCGCGACCGACTGCCAGGTGCCCAGGGCCAGCAGGCCGGCGACGACGGGGACCGTGGCGTCCGGACGCAGGAAGGCAGGCAGCACGTGCGAGCGTCCGTGGCCGCGGGAGCCGTGCGCGTGCCGCCAGCGGTCGCCGGCGGGCAGCAGTTCGTCGAGGACGGACAGCAGGTCCTGGTCGCTGCCCGAGCCGAGTTCCAGCAGGGCGAGGCCCGCGGTCGCGTGCGGCACGAACACGTGCAGCAGGCCGTCGCCGCCGGTGGCGGCTTGCCGCGCGAACTGCTCGCACTGCCGGGTGATGTCGGTCACGGTCGGCGTGCGGCCGGTGTGCACCTCGAAGGTCGTTGTCTGCATGGCATCAGGTTCGCAGGTACGACGCGCCGTTGAGGTCGAGGATTGCGCCGCTGGCCCATTCGGCCTCCGGCGAGGCCAGGAACAGCACCGCGGCCGCGATCTCCTCCGGCCACGCAACGCGGCCGAACGGGCTCTGCGCGCGGATCGCGGCCCCGGTCTCGCCGTCCAGGTGCGGCGCGGCCATGTCCGTCTGCACGAAGCCGGGCGCCACCGCCGCGACCGTGATGTTGTGCGGCGCCAGGGCCACCGCGAGTGACTGGCCCAGGGCGTTCAGGCCGGCCTTGCTCGCACCATAAGCAGGCTGGCCGGGTTCGCCGCGGAACGCACCGCGAGACGACACGTTCACGATCCGGCCGCCGCCGCCCGCGATCATGTGCCGCACCGCGCACCAGGTCACGTTCGCCGCGCCGATGAGGTTGAGGCCGATGGTGTCCCGCCAGACCTGCTGCCAATGCTCGTAGCTGACCCCGGTGATCGGGTGCGCCGCGCGGCCGTAGCTCGCGGCGTTGTTGACCAGCACGTCGAGGCCGCCGAGCCGG
>JASHSZ010000063.1 GCA_030040815.1 Streptosporangiaceae bacterium | reverse complement strand
CACGATGGTGATCCGGTCCAGATTCCGCTCCACGACGGACGACTGGCCGAGCGATGACGAGATGCCGCCACCGAACAGGTCCGAGAGTCCGCCGCCCTTGCCCTTGTGCAGCAGCACAAGCAGCACCATCAGCAGGCTTGTGATGATCAAGATCACAGAGAACGCGATAGTCACTGCGGTTACTCGTCTCCATATGTACGGCGGCACCGGCTAGTGCCGCGCCGGGGGTCACCGGGAACTGGGCCCCCGTGCGTCACGGTACCGGCAGATCCGGACGAACTCGCTGGCATCAAGGCTAGCGCCGCCTACTAGCGCGCCGTCGACGTCGGGCTCGGCCATGATCGCGGGCATGGAGTCGGCCTTAACCGACCCGCCATACAGGATACGCATACTGTCGGCCACCGCGTCCCCGTGTAGGCCGGAAATCCGGGCGCGGAGCGCCGCGGACATCTCCTGCGCATCGCCCGGCGTCGCCACCTCGCCCGTGCCGATGGCCCAGACCGGCTCATACGCAATGACCAGGCTGCCGACCTGAGCCGCCGCCAGGCCCGCCAGCCCGCCGTCCAGCTGGGCCAGCGTGTACGCCACGTGCCCGCCAGCCTGCCGTACCTCCAGTGGCTCGCCGATGCACAGCAGCGGGGTCATCTCGGCCAGCAGGATGGCCCGGATCTTGGCGTTGACCAGCGCATCGTCCTCGTGGTGGTACTGCCGCCGCTCGGAGTGGCCGGCCAGCACGAACTGGCAGCCCAGCTTGGCAAGCATGCGGGCCGACACGTCGCCGGTGTAGGCGCCGTCGGGGTGGGGGGACACATCCTGGGCGCCGTAGCGCAGCTGGAGTCGGTCACCGTCGATCAAGGTCTGGACGCTGCGCAGCGCGGTGAACGGCGGTAGCACCGCAATGTCCGTGGCAGTGAAGTCCTTGTCGACGAGCGCGAATCCCAGCTTCTGGGTCAGCGCAATTGCCTCAAGGTGGTTGTTATGCATCTTCCAGTTGCCAGCGATCAGTGGCTTCCTGGCGGCAGGTGCGGGCACTCGGGCTACTCCTGACCGTCGGCGAGCGCCGCCAGTCCGGGCAGCGTGACGCCCTCCAGGTATTCCAGGCTCGCCCCGCCACCGGTGGAAATGTGGCTGAAGGCATCCTCAGGCAGCCCGAGCCGGCGGATCGCGGCCGCCGAGTCGCCGCCGCCGACCACCGTGAAGCCGGGCAGCTTGCTGATCGCCTCGGCCACCGCCAGGGTGCCGGCCGCGAACGCCGGGAACTCGAACACCCCGACCGGCCCGTTCCAGAACACGGTGGCGGCGTCGGCCAGCTTCTCGGCGTACAGCAGCCGGGTGGCCGGACCCATGTCCATGCCCTCGCGGTCGGGCGGGAACGCCGTCACCGGATAAACCTCGTGGTCGGCGTCGGCGGCGAACCTTGTGGCGCCCACCAGATCCACGGGCAGCACCAGCTCGACGCCCCGGGCCTGCGCGGCGGCCATGACCCGCCGGACGTCGTCGATCCTGTCGGCCTCGAGCAGCGAGTTGCCGACCTCCAGACCCTGGGCCGCCAGGAAGGTATAGGACATGCCACCGCCGATGACGATCCGGTCGGCCTTGCCCAGGAGGTTCTCGATCACACCCAGCTTGTCCGACGGCTTGGCCCCGCCGAGCACAACCACGTACGGCCGCTCTGGATCCCTGGTGAGCTTCTCCAGCACCGCGACCTCGGCCTGGACTAGCTCGCCCGCTGCGTGCGGAAGCAGCGCCGGGACGTCGTAGACGCTGGCGTGCTTGCGATGCAGCGCGCCGAACCCGTCGCCCACGTACACCGCGGCCAGCGCCGCGAGTTTGGCCGCCAGCTCAGCCCTGGCGGCGTCGTCCTTGCTGGTCTCGGCAGGCTCGAACCGGATGTTCTCGAGCAGCGCCACAGCACCGTCGGCCAGGCCCGCCGCAGTCGACCTGGCCGACTCCCCCGCCACGTCGCCGGCCAGCGGGACCGGCTCGCCGAGCAGCTCGGAGAGCCGGGCCGCAACCGGGCCCAGTGAAGGGCCGCCGGCCGCTCGCTCGGCGTAGGTGTCGCCCTTCGGCCGCCCGAGATGAGCGGTGACCAGCACCCGGCCGCCCCGTTCCCGGAGCTTGCTGATTGTCGGGAGGCTCGCGCGGATCCGGCCGTCGTCGGTAATCGTCGCGCCATCGAGCGGGACATTCAGGTCAGCCCGCAGCAGCACGACCCGGCCGGCCACGTCGAGCGAGTCGAGGCCCTTCATCGAGCAGTCAGCACTCCTTGCCCCATCACCGGGATCTCCGACCTGCCGTCGAAACCCTATCGGACTCCCCACCGATCGCCCGCACCCTAGGGCACCAGCATGTCGGCTGTCAGCCCTGCCTCGGTGCCGGGTATCCCCAGCTCGCTGGCACGCCGGTCCGCGAGCGCGAGCAAGCGCCTGATCCGGCCGGCGATCGCGTCCTTGGTCAGCGCGGGCTCGGCGAGCTGGCCGAGCTCCTCCAGGCTCGCCTGCCGGTGCTTCATCCGCAGTTGGCCAGCCAAGATGAGGTGATCTGGCGCGTCCGCACCGAGGATCTCCAGCGCTCGCTCGACGCGCGCGCCGGCCGCCACCGCCGCCCGGGCGCTGCGGCGGAGATTAGCGTCGTCGAAGTTGGCCAGCCGGTTGGCGGTAGCCCTGACTTCCCGGCGGATCCGGCGCTCTTCCCAGGCCAGCACGCTGTCGTGCGCCCCCAGGCGGGTCAGCAGGGCGCTGATCGCGTCACCGTCCCGGACGACCACGCGGTCCACGCCCCGAACGTCGCGCGCCTTGGCATGGATCTTGAGCCGCCGGGCGGCACCCACCATCGCGAGCGCGGCCTCCGGGCCGGGACACGTCACCTCCAGCGACATCGACCGGCCTGGCTCCGTCAGGCTGCCATGCGCCAGGAACGCGCCGCGCCAAGCGGCTTCGCAGTCGCAGGCGGGGCCGGAGACAACCTGCCGCGGTAGCCCGCGCACCGGCCGACCGCGGCTGTCGATCAGCCCGGACTGCCTAGCCAGGCTCTCCCCGTCGGTCTGCACGCGCACCAGATACCTGTTTCCCTTGCGCAAACCGCCAGGCGCGAGCACGACGAGGTCGGATGCGTGCCCGAACACCTCCGCGATGTCCTTGCGCAGGCGGCGGGCCGCTGCCCCGGTGTCCAGCTCGGCCTCCACGACGATCCGGCCCGCCGCGAGGTGCAGCCCGCCGGCGAACCGCAAGATGGTCGACACCTCAGCCTTGCGGCAGCATGGCTTCAGCACGGCCACCCTGCTGAGCTCGTCCTTGACCAGGCTGGTCAGCGCCATCCGTCTCAATCCCCCTCGAATATCTGCGCGAACGCGCCCGCGAGGCGCAGCGGGTCGTGCCGTGGCGATCCGTCCGGGACGGCCAGGTCGGCGAGTACCAGCCGGGCGCCGAGACGGCC
>JASHSZ010000505.1 GCA_030040815.1 Streptosporangiaceae bacterium | reverse complement strand
GATGTTCCTGCATCCGCCGAGAGTGCCGATGGGAGTGCTGCGGGTGCTGCCGGACCAGGGCGCGCGGACGGACCGGGCGGTATCTCAACTGGCCGCCCGCGAGGTGCGCGGACCCCCCGCATGTGGAGTGGGTCGGCGCTGGCGGGTTCGTCGGCGGGCGCGTTCGCCGGCGCGGCTGACGGGGAGAGCCTTCAGGCCGGTTCAGCGTCCGCCGATGTGCCACCGGCTGCTCAGCGGCTGCCGGGCGATGGCGTCCCGCTCGCCGGCGCTGTTTCGCTCGCGGGCGATGCCTTACCGCCTGACGCTGCACTGGAGTCTGCGGGGAGCGATGCGACGAGTCCCGAGGGTGCCACGCAGGCGTTGGCATCGCTGACCGCAGCTCTGGATGTCCTGGCGCACGCGGATCCGGGGTCGTGGCCGGAGGGGTTGCAGGCTGATTGCCTGCGGGCGCTGGCGGTCGCGGAGTCGCGGCAGGCCGCGGCGCACGCGAAGGTTCTTGAGGCGTTCAGCCGTCCGGGCGGCGGGCTGGCCGGCGACGGGCACCGGTCCCCGCGGGTGTGGCTGTCCTGGCAGACCCAGGCGACCCGCCGCGCCGCCGCGGGCCGGGTCGGCTGGATGCGCCGACTCGGCGAGCACCCTGCGGTCGCCGGTGCGCTCGGAGACGGGAATGTGTCGCTGTCGTGGGCCGGGCAGATCTGCGAGTGGACCGACCGGCTCCCCGCGGCCGTCCGCGACGATGCCGACAGCGAGCTGCTGGCCGCCGCCGGGGCGGGCGCGGGGCTGGCCGACCTGGGGTTCATCGCCGAGGACCTGCGCCGCCAGCACGCCCGCCCCGACACCGACGACGGGTTCGAGGACCGGAACCTGCGCCTGGCCACCACGTTCGAGGGGGCGGGGCGGCTGACCGGCGACCTGACCGCCCGGTGCGCTACTGCGGTCGAGGCGGTGCTGGACTCCCTCGCTAAGCCGGGCGGGCCGGAGGACACCCGCAGCCTGGCCCAGCGCCGCCACGACGCGCTGGAGGAAGCCTGCCTCCGGCTGATCGGCGCCGGGATGCTGCCGCAGCGGGCCGGGCACCCGGTCCGCCTCGAGCTGGACATCACCCTCCCCGAGCTCCTGAACAACACCGGCGGCGTGGCGTGCGACGCGGTCGTGGCGCCGGTGATCACCGGTACGGCCGACTACGGGCTGTTGGCCAGGCTCGCCGGCCCCGGCTCGGGCTGGAAGCAGCAGCTCCAGCAGGTCGCGGCCGGCAAGGCCGCCGCCGCCCCCTACGGCGACGTGCTCGCCCAGGCGGTCGCGCTGCTGTCCGGCCCCGCCGGCCGGATCGCCTGGCTGCGCCGCCAGGTCACCGGCATCCCGTGCTCCACCATCAGCCTGCCGCTGGATGTCCCCTCCGCGTTCGACACCATCCCCCTGCACCTGCGCCGGGCGGTGCGCAAGCGGGACCGGCACTGCCGGTTCCCCGGCTGCGACATGCCCGCGGCCGGCTGCGAGGTCCACCACATCATCCCCCGCAAGGACGGCGGCCGGCACTCCCTGACCAACCTGATCCTGCTGTGCCGCATCCATCACCTCACCGCCATCCACCGGTGGGGCTGGGTCCTCACCCTCAACCCCGACGGCACAACCACCGCCGTCAGCCCCGACCGCACCCGCACCTACCACAGCCACGCACCACCCACCGCGGGTTGATCAACGGTGACGACGGCCGGCTCATGAGTTCCGATCTGTGTCGGATCGGCGAGGTAAGCAGCGCGTGGATCCCTGGCGTACCGGACGCCGCGCGCCCCGTACGATGGCCTCGACTTGGTCGTTGCGCGGGGCGCCGCTCTCGGCCACAATTCCCCCAGGGTCCCGCCGCTGTTCCGCGCCAGCAGCAGCATGACCGAGGTCAGCGCAGCCGCAGGATTAGTTCCTCTTCCCAGTTCTCCGGGTCTGCTGGCCTGATCAGCTGGCGGCTGCCGGTCGGCACGAAGCCGAGCCGCCGGTAGAACGTGCGTGCTCGGTCGTTCACCTCGGTGACCCAGAGCCTGACCGAGGCGGCCCCGGACTGCTCGGCAAGCTCGCACACGGCCGTCACTAGCAGGTCAGCGATACCCGAGCCGCGCAGCTTCGGCGACACCCACATGCCGACAAGTTGCCAGCGATCCCCCTCATCGATTCCGGTTGCCAGGCCGACGATCGCATCGCCTTCCCACGCGCCGAAGGTGCTGCCGCGGCCGGCTCGCTCCCGCCACGTTTGCTCGGTGAACTGCTGCTCCCGCGCGAGCGTCGACGCGAACGCGTACGGCGCCTCTGCGAGCGCCCCGAGTCGGGCTTCGCGCAGCTGTGGCCAGTCGTCCGCGGCAAGGCGTCGCACCTCCGGTTGGGCCATCAACATCGAGCCTCGGCTGCCGAGGGGCGCTCGCGCAAGTCGATATTGCCGACCTCACTCCCCCGACGCGTCGCGGGCGCCCGCGGACCATGATCACCGCGAGGCATCCTGGCCAAGCTCGGCCCGCGCGACCGCGCCAAGGCGGTCGTAGGGGCCTGTGAGACCGGCCTGCTCACGCCCGGTGGCTACTCGACCGACGAGTAAGCGACGACGCCGCGCCGCAATGCGTCCGCGGCAGCCCGCGCTGTCCCCGCCAGCTCGCCGCCGACCACCGCAACCTGTCCCAGCAGGTCGATCAGCTGCTTCATGGCGCGGACGAAGTCGCCTGCGCCCAGGTCGGGGCCGACGAGCTGCTCGAGCGACGTGCCGCTCGCCCAGGCGTACGCCGTCCAGGCGAAGCCGAGGTCTGGCTCGCGGAGGAACGCCAGGTGCTGGGCGTCCTCAACGGCCGACAGCTCGGCCCAGAGTGCGGTCATCTCGGCCAGCACCTCGCGCGGCCGACCGGGCGGCAGCCGTACTCCGCCGCCGTCCTCGCGGCGCGACTCGTACGTCAGTGCCGACACGCACGCCGCGAGCTCGGGCGCGGTCAGGGTGGCCCATGTGCCGCGGCGCAGGCACTCAGCAGCCAGCAGATCGAGCTCGGCGTACAGCCCCGCGAGCCGGGCGCCCGCCGCCGTCACGTCGTCGCCGGCGATGTAGCCAAGCTTAGTCAGCACGGCGCAGACCCGGCCGAAGGTGCGCGCGAGCACGTGCGAGTGGCCCGCGACGCGCTCCTCGATCTTCTCCGCGTCCCGGTCCAGCCGGGTCCGGCGGGCCAGGTCGCGGAGATGGGGTTGGAGGTCGGGACAGCCGTGGCAGGAGTGCTTGCGCAGTCGGCGGCGCAGCTCATCGACAGCCCGCGTGTCATGCTCCGCGGCGGGTCGCGCGTTACCCGGCACTTCCCGGCCGGCCAGCTTGTTCCGCACGGTCGACGCCAGGTCGCGCCGATCGCTCGGCGAGCGCGGGCTGAACCAGTTCGGGATCCTGATCCGCTCGATCGGGCTCACGGGTACCGGGAAGTCGGCCAGGGACAGCCGCTTGACCTGCCGGCCTGCGGTCAGCACCAGCGGCTGGGGCCCCCCGGCGGCGGTCGCCTTGCCCGGCTGGAGCACCACGGCGATGCCCGCCCGGCGGCCACCGGGCACGCTGATGATGTCGCCCGGCCGCAGCTTCTCCACCGACGCGATGGCCTCTGCCTGGCGGGCGGCCGACCGCTGCCGGGACTCGTCCCGCTCGCGCTGACTGAGCTCACGTCGCAGCCGGTCGTAATCCTCGATGTCACCGCGCTCGCAGGTCACTGCGAGGGCGGCGATCTGCGAGCGCAGCCTGGCCGCCTCCCTCGCCAGCTCCACCACCCCGCGATCGGCCTGGAACTGCGCGAACGACGATTCCAGCAGCCGCGCGGCCTTCGCCCGCCCGACCTGTCGGACTAGGTTGACTGCCATGTTGTAGGTCGGGCGGAAGCTGGAGTTGAGCGGATACGTCCGGGTGCCGGCGAGGCCCGCCACGGCAACCGGGTCGAGGGCGGGATGCCAGACCACGACCGCGTGACCTTCGACGTCGATGCCCCGGCGGCCCGCCCGCCCGGTCAGCTGGGTGTACTCCCCCGCGCTGAGGTCGGCGTGGTGCTCACCGTTCCACTTGTCCAGCCTCTCGATCACCACGGTCCTGGCCGGCATGTTGATGCCGAGCGCGAGCGTCTCGGTCGCGAACACCGCCTGGATCAGACCCGCCGTGAACAGCTCCTCGACGACCTCCTTGAACGTCGGCAGCAACCCGGCGTGGTGGGCCGCGATGCCGCGCCGCAGCCCGGCAACCCAGTCCGCGTACCCGAGCACGGCGAGATCGGCCTCGGCCAGCGCTGCGGTTCGCGCCGCGACGATCCTGCCGATCTCCGCGGCCTCCTCCGGAGTCGTCAGCCGCAGCCCGGCCGCCAGGCACTGCTGCACGGCGGCGTCGCAGCCGGCCCGGCTGAAGATGAAGGTGATCGCGGGCAGCAGGCCCGCTGCGTCCAGGCGCTCGATCACCTCCGGGCGGCTCGGCGTGCGGTAGCGCGCGGATCCCTGCGCCCGACCGCCGCCGCCGTTCCGGCCTGGCCGCCGGTCCGGAGTCAGATACCGCTGGGTTGCCCGGCGCAGTTCCGGCTCGATGGCGCCGCGCGACGTGAAAAGGTCGTAGAGCCGACGGCCGACCAGCATGTGCTGCGACAGCGGCACGGGCCGGACCTCATCGACGACCACCGCAGTGCCGCCGCGGACCTGCTCGAGCCACTCGCCGAACTCCTCCGCGTTACTGACCGTGGCGGACAGGGCAACGACCTGCACTGACTCGGGAAGCTGGATGATCACCTCCTCCCACACCGCGCCGCGCAGCCGGTCGGCGAGATAGTGCACCTCATCGAGCACGACGTACCCGAGGCCCGCCAGGGTCAGCGACCCCGCGTACAGCATGTTGCGCAGCACCTCGGTGGTCATGACCACGATGGGTGCCTCACCGTTGATGCTGTTGTCCCCGGTGAGGAGACCGACCCTGGCGGCCGAGTAACGAGCGACCAGGTCCGCGTACTTCTGGTTGGATAGCGCCTTGATCGGCGTGGTGTAGAAGCACTTGCGCCCTTCCGCAAGCGCGAGGTGCACCGCGAATTCGCCGATAACGGTCTTGCCGGACCCGGTCGGCGCTGCGACCAGCACGCCGTGACCGTCCTCGATCGCGGCGCAAGCGGTCACCTGGAAGTCGTCAAAGTCAAAGTCATACAGGCGGCGGAACGCGGCCAGCTCCGGCCGGTCAACCGCCTCGCCCGGCCGCGGCCCCGCCAGCGAGCTCATAGCCCAAGACTAGGCGGCAGACCGCCTGGGTGTCCGCCGCGCTTACCCCGTCAGCGCAGGACGCAGCTGGCCAGCCAGTAGTACTCAAGCTCGGTCCAGGCGAGCTCGGTAGCGGCGGGCTCCAGATCGGCCGCCAGCTGCTCCCGGCTCGGGAAGTTTTTGAGCACCTCATACTCGCGCCCATCGGCGAGGATGCGCTGCTGATAGGTGTCGCCGTCGGGCCCAGTGCGGCTGACGGGGGTGTTGCTGCCGGGCACGTATCGGTTGTCGACGAGCACCAGCCGAATGCCGGGCCCGGTCCGGCCGCGCACTCCGGCGAGGAACCGCGAGATGTCCGCCCGCGCGATGTGCGACCACCAGAAACCGCAGAACACCAGGTCGAACTCGCCCGGCACGGTGTCCAGCCGGTAGGCGTCGGCGGTGCGCAAGGCGACCGGGGCGGAGCCGTAGTCGCGCTGCGCGGCGATCGCGATGGTCTCGGCGTTCAGGTCGGTGGCCATGATCTCGGCCGCGGTGCTGGCCAGCACCTGGGTCCAGTAGCCGGTGCCGGCGGCGATCTCCAGCACCCGCTTGCCCGCGACGATCGGCGGGATCAGCTGCTTCAGCCGGGCAAGATCGGCCTGCCGCTCAGGCTTGCGGTACACCTCGTCATACTCCGCGGCGCGGTCGGCGTAATACTCTCCGAGCGAGCAGACAGACATGGGCAGAGCCTCCTTCTCCCTGGAGGCCACCAGCGACCCTAAATCCCAGCCTACTTGCGGGCGTTCGTCTGCTCGCCCAGCGGCTTGTCGAGGCCGTACTGCGCGACCTCCGCATCGGTCAGGCCGGGGAACTCCAGGCTGCCGGCCTTGGCGCGGCGCCGGTCGTTTGCCCAGACGAACACCTCGGCCGCTTCCACTAGGACGACGCACGGGATCGCGAGCAGCAGCATGGACAACGGATCCGGACTGGGGGTGAAGATGGCGGCGAACGCGAACACCAGGAAGATGATCACCCGCCGCCACTTGCGGAACCGCGCGTGCGTCAAGACCCCGGCCAGGTTCAGCAGCACGAGCACCAGCGGCAGCTCGAACGCGATGCCGAAGATCAGCAACATGGCGCTGGCATAGCTGAGGTAGGTATTGATCGTGATCAGCGCGGTGACATCGGAGGGGATCATGTAGTGCACCAGGAACCGCAGCCCCCGCGTCATCGCGAAGTAGGCGATGGTTGCGCCAATGGCGAACAGCGGCACGGCTGCGCCGACGAAGTAGTACGCCCACCGCCGCTCCCGTTTGTACAGGCCCGGCGCGATGAACGCCCACAGCTGGTAGAGCCAGATCGGCAGCGAGATGATCGCCCCGGTGGCGATCGCGATCTGCATCCGCAGGAAGAACGCGTCGAACACGCCGGTCACATACAGCTGGCAGTGCGGGCCGAGCGCGCCAGCCGAGCGGGCCAGCGCCGACGCCACCGGCGAGGCTATTTGGGCCTTGCAATACGGCGCCTTGACGAAGTTCCACACCCACGGGTAGACGAACCAGCCCGCTATCGACCCGGCCGTCACCGCGATGGCAGCCTTGATCACCCGGTTGCGCAGCTCGCGGATGTGCTCGAGCAGCGGCATCCGGCCCTCGGGGTTAGCCCGGCGGGTCAGGCCCAGGTCCTTGTGGACCTCCTGCTCGGCCAGCCCGTCGTCTACCGTGGCCATCGGGAGAAGCTACAGCGGCTGCTGAGTCTGCGACTGCGCGGCCTGCCCGTTGCTGACAGTGGCAGCCTGCCGCTGCAGGTCTGCTACCTGCCGCTGCAGGTCAGCCAGCTGCTGCTGGGTAGCATCCGGCGCGGCCAGCGGCAGCGCGGCCGCCGCCTCCGGCGGGTTGGCCGCGGTCGTCTGGTCGTCAGGGTTCAGGCCCTGGACCGACTTCTTGAAAATGTGCATGGACTCACCGAGCGACTTCGCCGCCCCCGGCAGTCGCCTGGCCCCGAAGAGCAGCACCAGCACGATCACCAGGATGATGATGTGCCAGGGAGCAAGTGCATCGCCCATCTCAGTGTCCCCATTCAGCCGAGCGTCCCCATCAGCGGAGCCCGCATGTCTCGGTCCAGAGTTTACACGCGAGCTCATTGAAGCCACTGCACGCGTCGGCCGGGCAGCCGGATGGTGACCGGCACGTTACCAGCCCGGATAAGTCCGGTTACCTGAGCTGATCCCCGCGTTCGGCGCTATTCCCGCCACGTGTCGTAATTGGCCAGGGCGGCCGCGGCATCCGCGGTTACCTGCTCGGCGAGGTCCGCTGGCGACACTAGCCGCCCATCCTCGCCCAGCCGTAGGGCCAGCCTGCGCACCAAGCGCGTGTCCGGGGTGCGCAACCGGACCCGGAGCCAGCCGCCAGGCAGCTCCGTGACCTGCTCGCAGGCGTAATAATCGGCGACCCACCGCGCGGCCGGGCCTAGTTCGAGCACGACCGGCACGTCCTGCAGAGACGGCCGGAACAGTCCCCGGTCCACGTCCCGCGCCTCCGCGCTCGCCGGCACGTCCTTCGGCACATCCAGCACCTCGATGGCCAGGATGCGATCCAGCCGGAACAGCCGGACCGCGTCCGCCCTCCGGCACCAGCCTTCCAGGTAGCTGCGGCCCTCCACCAGCAGCAGCCGCATCGGGTCGACGTCGCGCTCGGTCGCCTCGTCCCGGCCCGGCACGTAGTAGGAGATGTGCAGTCGCCTGCCGTGCTCCAGAGCATCCGCGACGGCGGTCGCCGCCGACTGCGCGACGAGGTCATCCACCTCGACGGCCACCTGGGCGCTCGGTCCAGCCGCGGCCCCGGCAGCCGCCTCCAGTTTGGCGATTGTCCGCCGCAGCGCGGGGCCGTTGCCCACGTCAGGCAGCTCGGTCAGCATCCGCAGGGCGATCAGCAGCGCGCACGCCTCGTCGACGCCGAGCCGGAGCGGCCGGTCGATCGGCTCGGCCTCGCTGACCACGATCTCGCCGCCCTCGTAGGACAGGTCGATCGGGCAGTACGGGTCAGGTGAGCGTAGCTCGACACACCACAACAGGTTGAGATCGTCGACCAGCTCGCGCTCCGTGATGCCGAAGGCTGCCGCCGTCTCGGCCATCCCGGCCACATTCCTGCTCAGCACGTATGGCACCAGGGCCAGTAGCCGCTGCAGCCGCTCGGTCGCGGTCTCGCCCGCCGCCCGGCCGGGCGCGGCCGCCGGGCCCGCGGTCCGCATCGCGCCGGAATTCGCCCGCGATGTCACGCGAGCACCCCCTTGAGGCGGCCGATCACGGCGTCCCGCAGGTCACTTGGCTCCAGCACCACCACGTCGGCCCCAAACGACGCGAGGTGCTCGCTCGACCAGGCCGTGTCGGTATAGCTGAGCTCGACCAGATCCCAGCCTGGGTGCTGATCCGCCGTAATCCGGTCGGCGTACCGGCGCAGGCCGTGACCTGCGCCGACCCGTACCCGCAGCAGACAGGTGCGCGGGGACGTGGCCTCGTGGTCCCAGTCCTGGATCGCAGCCCGTACGTCGGTGCCGGGTGGCAC
>JASHSZ010000504.1 GCA_030040815.1 Streptosporangiaceae bacterium | reverse complement strand
CAGGCGGCTCTCTACCGCTCGTTGCTCGCTGGCCGACGAGTGCTGATCGTTCTGGATAACGCCCGCGACGCCGATCAGGTACGCCCCCTGCTTCCTGGCACGCCTTCGTGCCTCGTGGTGGCGACCAGCCGGAATCAGTTGCTCGGCTTGGTTGCCACCGCTGGCGCCAGCCCGCTCGGTGTCGACCTGCTGTCGGCCGAGCAGGCACGAAGCCTTCTCATCGGTCGCCTCGGCACGCACCGGGTCGCCGCGGAACCAGCCGCGGTGGACCAGATCATTGAATCGTGCGCAGGGCTTCCGCTTGCTCTGTCCATCGTGAGCGCTCGGGCAGCGGCGAATCCGCGGTGGCCGCTTGCGGAGCTTGCAGAGGAATTGCGGGAGACCCGGGGCGGCCTGTCCGCACTCCAAGGCGGCGACCAGAGCACGGATCTGCGGGCCGTTTTTTCCTGGTCTTACCACGCACTCAGTGCACCGGCAGCGCGGCTGTTTCGGCTGCTGGGGCTGCACGCAGGCCCGGACATCGGCGCGCCGGCGGCCGCAAGCCTGGCCGGCGTGCCGCTGACGTCGGCCCGCGCGCTGCTAACCGAGCTAGTCGGCGCACATCTTCTTACCGACCCCAATCGCGGTCGGTTCACCTTCCACGACCTGCTGCGCGCCTATGCCCGCGAACTCGCCGACGCGCATGACTCGGCGGAGGAACGACGCTCAGCAATCCACCGCGTCCTGGATCACTACCTCTGCAGCGCTTACCGTGCCGACCAGCTGCTGCAGCCGAACCGAGACGACACCATCACGCTGACGCCCCCCGGTCCGCTGGTAACGCCAGAAGAGCCCGCCGACCACCGGCAGGCGCTGACATGGTTCGACACCGAGTATCCCGTGCTGCTCGCAGCGCTACGCCAGGCCGACGCCGAGGGCTTTGACGTGCACACCTGGCAGCTGGCCTGGGCGCTTTCGTCATTCTTTGACAGCCGAGGCCAGTGGCACGACGCGGTGGCGTCGCAGGCGGCCGCACTCGAGGCTGCCGAACGCCTGGGCGATCCGCACGCGCAGGCGATAAGCCACGGTTGCCTCGCACTTGCCACCATCCGCCTCAGGCGTTACGAGGACGGCCACGCCCACCAAGTGCAGGCCCTCGAGTTGTATACGGAGCTTAGCGACCTCATCGGTCAGGCCTACACCCACCGAAACATAGCCTGGATCCTCGATCAGCAGGGCGACTACCGGGATGCACTCCTCCACTCTCAGCAGGCATTCGAGCTGTTCCGGACCGTTGGGCACCAGAGCGGGCAGGCCAGAGCTCTGAACGCCGTCGGCTGGTTTCACATCCAGCTCGGCGACTACGAGAACGGCCTCATGCACTGCCACCAAGCCCTAGACCTGCAACAGGAGACAGGTGACCAGGTTGGCCGGGCTCAGACGCTGGACAGCATTGGGGGTGCCTGCCATCACCTGGGCCGCTACCAGGAGGCTGTCGCCTACTATCTGCAAGCACTAGACCTGCGCCACGAACTCGGAATCCGCTATGGCGAGGCCAGGACCCTGGCTCGCCTCGGCGACGCTCATCTCGCCAATGGTCAGTCCGCCTCCGCCGCCGCCGCCTGGCAACGCGCCCTGGCGATTCTCGACGAGCTCGGCCGCCCCGAGGCTATGCAGGTACGAGAAAAGCTCGACAAGCTGGCGGCGATGGCAGGCGTCGTGAAACGTAGCAAGGCGAACAGCGAGGTGCAGTCCCAACCACCACAGCAGACTGCCCCCGCATCTTGACACACTCAGGTAGAGGCGCGATCTTGATACGGAGCGCGCCTGCACTGTCCAGGTCATGTCGGCCAGGACATTGCCCGCTAGGCCGCGATGGTTCTGCCGAATCTGGGGAGGTCGGTCATGAGCGATCTGCTGTTCAGCCGGGCGGAGATCGAAGGTCTGGCAGAGAAGTTGGACTCGCCGCAGGCGCAGCTTTCCGAACGTGAGAAGCGGCTCTTGGTGGCCATTTTCGCGGCAGCCGGAAACAAGGTAAGCAGCATCTCGGCGGATTCAGGTGATATCATTGTCACCGATCTTCGCAGCCAGTTGCTGAGGGCTTTCATTCCGGACGAAGGCGAAGACTACATCCTCAAAGCTCACGATATTGATCCCACCGGTGGTCCCGAATATTAGCCCGGTCATGATGTGGTGATCAAGACCTCACCAGCCCAGCGCTCCGCATGGCCCGTCGTGCTCGTCTCGATGCCATTCATGGACGTCTACCGTCCATCCATACAGCTTGGGTTGCTCAAGTCCCTGGCTGTGACTCATGGCTTCCCGGCCCGTACCTTCCATGCCAACCTGAGCTTCGCTGCACGCATCGGAGCTGACTACTACCAGCTCCTCGCTGAGCATCGTGGCCGCATGGTAGGGGAATGGCTCTTTTCGCTTGAAGCCTTTCAGGGCACGGCACCGGATCCGGATGCCACTATGGTGGCGGACCTTGCCGACGACCTCAAGTATTTCGCCTTGCCACCAGGAGAGCTGCGGAAGAAGCTCACCGAAACGCGCGACATTGAGATTCCTGCATACCTGGACGAACTCGTCGACTCATATCCGTGGCACGATGCAGCAGTCGTAGGGTTTAGCTCGACATTCCAGCAGAATACCGCGTCATTCGCGCTCGCCCGGCGCCTGAAACAGCGTTACCCGCATGTCTTCACGATCTTTGGCGGCGCGAACTTCGATGCAGACATGGGACCGGAGTTGGTGCGTACCGTCGGCTGCATCGATGCTGCCGTCATCGGTGAAGGCGACACCGCCTTTCCCGAGCTGCTGAGTGCGCTGGCCGCGGGCGCTGACGTGAGCGCCATTCCCGGTGTCGCCGTCCGCACGGACGGGCAGGTCAGGATGACGCCGTCGCGACCGCCGTCCAGCCAGCTCGACGATCTGCCGATCCCGGATTACGAGGAGTACTTCGAGCTCGCGGAGAATGTGGGCATCCTGCCTCGCACCGGGCATCGGAAGGTCTGGCTTCCGATCGAAACGGCTCGAGGGTGCTGGTGGGGCGCGAAACATCACTGCACATTCTGCGGACTCAACGCAACGACGATGCAATTCAGGTCGAAGTCGCCGCAACGCGTCCTTGATGAGCTAGCCCAACAGGCGCGACGGTACCGGAGCTTCTATTTCGCGGCGGTAGACAACATCCTCGATGTGGCCTACCTGAAGACCCTGTTGCCTCTCCTCGCGGAGAGTGAGGCTGGCTACGAGTTCTTCTACGAGGTGAAGGCTAACCTCAGTCGAGAGCAGCTAAAGCTGCTGGCTCAGGCGGGTGTCACCCATATCCAGCCTGGCCTAGAGTCGCTCAGTTCCCATGTGCTGCGGCTGATGCGCAAGGGCACGCGCGCCGTTCAGAACGTCAATCTGCTGCGCTGGTCCCAGTACTACGGCATTCACGCTTCATGGAACCTGCTCTGGGGATTTCCCGGCGAGACCGAGCAAGACTACGCCGAACAAGCCGCGGCGATACCCCACCTGCTCCACCTGCGGCCACCGTCGGTTGCCGCCAGAATCTGGCTCGAGCGATTCAGCCCGCTCTACACAGCGCAGGAATCCTGCGGCCTTCGCGGCAAGACGCCAGAGCGCAGCTATCGGTATATCTATCCAACTGATGTCGACCTTGACCGAGTTGCCTACTTCTTCGATTACCGGGCCGAAGGAGACGTGCCTGATGGCACCTACGCTGCGGTGCGCAGCGCCGTCGCGACGTGGTCCGACGCCTGGCAGGCCGAGAACACACCCAAGCTGACGTACTGGCACGCACCTCATTTCGTTCAGATCCGCGATCAGCGGCACCAAGGCCAGGACGGCACATATACGTTCGAGGACACACTCGCCGAGCTGTATATGGCCTGTACCAGTAGGCCAACGACTGCCGCGGCTGTGCGACGGAAACTTGACCTGCGCTTGCCCGAGGACGCTGTCCAGGAAATCTTCGGGGAGTTCGAGCAGCGCGGCCTGATGTTCATAGACGGGGAGTTTGCCCTCGCGCTCGCGCTGCCGGCCGTCAAGTCACGGTGAAAAGCCCGGATCATCCCGCAAGAGCACGCGGGCAGCTTTGAGCGGGAACTGACGCGCCCACTGTGGCGCAGTCGGACCGGCGCGGTCACCGTATCGACATGCCCGCGGTTCCTGGCACGCGCCACTCAGTGCAGTGGCTAGTGCAGCGCGCAGTGCAGCGGCTGCTATAGAGCGCACCCTCACGCTGGCCTCATGGAAACGAAAAGCGGCCACGCAACCCACCACCTTCAACCGGTTGCGTGCATGAGCAGAGAGGTGAGTCACATGCATCCGCTGATCACTAGCCAGATTGCTGCCGACAGGCAGCGAGACATGCGGGCGCAAGCACAGCAGGAGCGCCTGGCGCGGCAAGTCGTTGCGATGGCCAGGGCATCGCAGCGAGCCGAACGGGCCGCGCGGCCCATGGGGCGAGCAGCGCGCCTGGTCTTCCGACTGCGCCCAGAACAGCAGTGACATTTCTTGTCAATCGACGATCCGCGGCCGTAGCGGATCTCCGCCGGAGGGGCGCGGAGATCCCTACGACCGCCCTAACGGCCCATACCAGCAGTTTCCAATACAGCGAAAGGACAACTCCAATGACCATCAGCATTCACGTCCTGCTCGACATCGTCGTTGCCATCGTCACCACCATTGGCATCGCCGTGGCCGTCTCGGACGCACTCGCGGCGGCTAGCGCCCTGTACCGGCGCGCCCAGGCGAGTCGGGCCAAGCCCCGCCGCGGTGGCGCTGTGTCCGCTCGACGCCCGACGCAGATCGACGCGGGCCGCGACCTCGTTCTGCCATAACAGCCAGGTCGGTCCGGAGCTAACAGCCAGCTCATGCCAGGCACGAAGGAGGGGCGGCGCCGCCGGACGCCGTCCCTCGTCTTATCCCGTCCCGCAACCAGGTCAAGGGCTCCCGCAACGCAGCGTCAGGGGCGTCGACAGTGCACAACACACGGGTCGAGACGGCCACACTGGTTCACCGACGGACACATCCACGTGGCCGAAGCTACGGCACGCTAGCGGCGCGGTCGGCGTTGGCTAGCCGAACGTGAACACATAGCCCTCGGCGCCTGCCGCCCCGAAGGTGACTTCGAGCAGGCGCTCGCCCACCGTCCCGCGCTCGCGCACGAGCTGATACAGCCGGCCGTCGGCCAGCAAGCCGTTCCCGTCTTCGTCCACGTCCACACCGTGGGAGACGCCGGGTGCCATGCCGTCGAGAAACACGCGGAAGGGAATCGGTTCCCGCGCTCCCGATGACAGAACCAGATGCGCGTCACGTGCGTGGTAGCGGCAGCCGATGGTTCCGCCGGGCTGGTCAAGGACGACGTTCTCCGGCCCAACGGTCCAGTCGCCGGCGAGGGCCCACTGACTCAAGCGCAGGCGGTCGGGAAGCTGGTAGGACTGGCGCTGGTCGAAGACCGCACTGCCCAAGGAGGCGAAGTTCTCACCGCGCGCGTGTCCGAGGTAGGTCTCGGGCGTGCGGAGATGGTCCGAGTCGGCTTCCGCCTCCACGCCGACCCCGGTCGGCGAGGCGAGTTCGCGCGTGACGTCGAGCAGGCGCTGGATCAGGCGCTCCGACGCCCGGTACCGTCCTTCGCCGAAGTGGTGGCCGCGGATGAAGCCGTCCACGTCGACGAAGTACAGGGCGGGCCAGTAGTGGTTGTCGAAGGCTGTCCAGATCGCGTAGTCGTTGTCGATTGCGACCGGATAGTCGATCGATCGATCGCGCGTGGCCTGGCGCACCCGGTTGATCTCATGCTCAAACGAGAACTCCGGCGTGTGGACGCCGATCACGACGAGCCCGTCATCCCGGTAAGCCCGCGACCAGGCACGGATGTACGGCTCGGTGCGCAGCCAGTTGATACATGTCAGGGTCCAAAAGTCGACCAGGACGACGTGGCCGCGCAGCGCCGATGGGCTGAGTGGCTCAGAGTTGAGCCACTCAGTTGCCCCGGCCAGCGACGGCATCGCCTGGCGCCCGGAGGTAGTCATCTAGCGAAGTGGCCGGAAGCCTGCGCGAACCTCTTCGGAGAACAGTTGTGGCTGCTCCCAGGCCGCGAAGTGCCCGCCCTTGTCGACCTTGTTGTAGTAAATCAGGTTCGGGTACGCCTGCTCGGCCCAGCTGCGCGGCGGTGCGTACAGATCATCGGGGAAGGCGCTGACGGCGGCCGGGATGGACACGCCCTTGACGTCGAAGAAGCCGGTCTTGTTCTCCCAGTACAGCCGCGACGAGGACAC
>JASHSZ010000503.1 GCA_030040815.1 Streptosporangiaceae bacterium | reverse complement strand
GGACGGCGACTCGCTGACCGGGCGGGGCAGCGGTCCGTCGGCCCATCCCTCCGGACAGGCCGGCGAGTGGTCGTTCGCGCCGCCGACCGAGCCGCCAACTGGACGGCTGGCCGAGCGGTCGTTCGCGCCGCCGGCCCAGCGTCCACCCGTCCGGCCGGCCGAGCGCACGTTCGCGCCGCCGGCTGAGCGTCCACCCGTCCGGCCAGCCGAGCGCACGTTCGCGCCGCCCGGCAAGCAGCCGTTCGGGCAACCGACCGAGCGTCCATCTGGACCAGCAGCGCGGCCAGACGACGGCCGGGTCCGCGGATCCGGTCGCCCTGGTGCCGGCCACCGGCGGCTGGCGGGTGCGGTCGACACCAGCCCTGAGACAGCCCGTTCCCCTCAGCAAGCGCAGCCGACGCAGCGTGAGGCGCGGGCGAAGGCGCGGCGCCGCCACCGCACCATGCTGCGGGCGATCGGCCTCCTTAGCGCCGTCGCGATCGTGCCGGCCACAGCGTTCGTCGTGATGCGCAGTGGCCTGCTTGGCTCGAGCGGGCCGGACCACACCGTCTCCGTGCCTGTGAAGCTGCTCGGTTACACGCTGGAACCTGCGCTTGCCAAGGGCATGAACGCCCAGTCGCTGCGGGCGGACATCGTCCGAAAGGGGAACGGCGAGGCGACCCACGTCGTCGACGGCGTGTACGAGGACAACGCCGTGTCCGCCGCCAAGTCGAGCCCGCGGATCATCCTGTTCATCGGGGGTAACCTGGCTGGCTCGTCCAGTTCGTTCATCGCCAGCTTCACGGGCATGCTGCCTGGCGCCTTCGCCATCAGCGGCGGGAAGCTGGGTGGTCAGGCGGCCTGCGTGCCCGGCACGTCGGGCCGTCCGGCCGAATGCGCGTGGGCGGACAACGACACGTTCGGCCTGTTTGCGTCGCCAGCGCTCAGCGCGTCAGCACTGGGCAAGGACATGCGCGCGATGCGGCCCCTGGTCGAACACCTCACCAAGCGCGGCTGAACTTCGGCTTGCGGCTTCAGCAGCGGGGTTCAGTTAGCGACTCAGCTGAGGGGCGCAGCTCAGGACGCCACCGTCTTGTCGGGTGGACCAGCAGGCCTGGGAGTGGTGGGCTGCGGCTTCCGTAGGGACAGTCGGACGATCGCGATTGTCACGGCGCCCGCCAGCGCGACAAGCCCGACGATCTGAGCGCCGAGCAGGCGCGGGTCGACCGGAACTGCGTACGCGGCGTCCGCGGCAGGCACCACGCGGTGGGCTTTTGCCGGGGGCAGCGCGAGCGATCCGGGTCCGCTACCTGTGCTGGGGTTGACGGTGGGGAACAGGTCCGTTGGGTTGCCCACGCTCACGCCGGTACCCGGTATCGCCGGCAGCGTTATCAGCGGCGGAACCGCGCTCGACGTATCGTCCGAGCTGCTCGCTGCGGTGCTCGGTGCGACGACGATGTCGGTCGCGCTGTCCGAGTCGGACAAAGCGCCGGTCGCCGTCACGCTCACGGTGAACGCAATGTGGGTGTCGAGCGGGGCATCGTTGGTTACCGGCACCGCGGCGAGCAGTTCGTAGACGTCGCCAACCGGCAGAGTGGCGATGCTGCATGTGGCGCCGCTCGCCGACGGGCAGATCGTGAAGCCAGGGCTACCGAGGTAGCTGGCAGCCGCGACACTGCCGGTGACCGAGATGTTGCTGCTGTTCGCCGTCTTGCTCCAGACCCAGACGACGTAGCTGGCGGAGTCTCCGGCGAGCACGTCGCCGTCTGACGGGTACGACTGCACCAGGACGCACAGCTGCGGCGTCGGTGCAGCTGATGACGCGGAGGTGGTCGGCGTGGGGGTTGAGCTAGTTGAGGAGCTGGTACTCGGCGTTTCTGTCGGGGTCGGAGTCTGGTCCGGGCTTTCGGCGACCGAGGAGCTACTCGATGATGTCGGGGAGTCTGACGGTGTCGGGGTATCTGATGGCGAAGTGGGCGCGTCCGTCGGCGTGCTGGTGTCCGTCGCTGATGTGCTCGGCGAATCACTTGGTGACGGGGAGTCGCCGGCGGACGCAACGGCGCTGATGCTCAGGGCCGTACCCGCGCCAGTGCCCGGGGCCGTACTGTTCGACGAGGTGAGGACCGTCGAGGTTGTCGGAGGGGAACCGCAGCCTGCGGAGTCGGCGACCGCCGCGTGCGCCACGAAAGCGGTGACCAGCAGCACAACGACACCGAAGAAGGCGAGCGCGACGGCCGCGCCGAACGCGGCCGGCTTGAGAAGCAGCGCTCTCACCGTGAATCCTCGCTTCACTTGGCTCGCGTGCTCAGGCTTGCGCGTCACTCGTCTTGCCACACTAACCTGTCGTTTGACCGACGTCTCTGTACGTCGCGTGATAGCAATCAAAGCTTCATGATCGTGTGGCTTCGCGCCGGCCTGCCGGTCAAGTGAGACGGTTCGGCGAGCGGTCTGGCCTGGTGGGCTCATGCCCTATCGTGCTGCTGTTATGCCGCCAGAGCCTGAGTTACCTTTGCTGGCCTGTGGTTCCGGTCTCCGCTGTGTCCCCGTGTCCCCATGTCTTTGGGTACTGGGCTTTGCACCGGTGTGCGAGGGCCGATCTCACCCGCGGACAGAGATGCTGCGCGGGCGGCGGCCTCTGGCCAGCCGCCTGCGGCGATCCCGACGTGCGCCAGTCGTGTATGCTCGGCTGGCGCGGCAGGAGCGCTGCCGGAGGATCCGGAGCGCGGCCATGTCGGCGCCCCCTTAGCTCAGTCGGCAGAGCGTCTCCATGGTAAGGAGAAGGTCTACGGTTCGATTCCGTAAGGGGGCTCCCAGTTCAGAAGCCCTTTTCGAACTGAGCAAGATCACGAGTTCACATTCCAGGTCACGCCTGCCGCCTTTTGGCGGGGAATTTAAACGCCATTCGACGCTCTGACCAGCGCAAACGCACCATGTATCAACTAGTTTTCGAGGTTGCACGCCTACACTGAGAGTTGTCGGATGCCAGGTGTGGTCGCGTGTGACTTCCTAGTGTTGTCACTGGCAAAAGGCAGGGTGGGTGCCGAAATGAATGACGACGACCTTGAGTTGCGCCGCCTGACCTACGCGCAGATGGTGGAGCTGGGACGCCCGCCAATGGCGGCCGAGGTCGCGGCCGCGAGCGGCCGAGGCCGGAATGAGGTCATGGCGGGCTGGCGGCGGCTGCATGCCGAGCATGCGCTGGTGCGGGACCAGGTGACGGGCGAGATCGTCATGGCCAACCCGTTCTCCGCCGTCCCCACTGCCTACCGCGTGCAGGCGAGCGGTCGGTGGTGGTACGGCAATTGCGCCTGGGATGCCTTCGGCATCTGCGCAGCCCTGCACGCCGACGGGCAGATCGAGGCCTCGTGCCCAGACTGTGGTCACGAGCTGCGCATCGCAGTACAAGGTCAGCGTCCCGATGACGACAGCCTGCTGTTTCACTGCCTAGTGCCGGCGGTTGGCTGGTGGGACGACATCGTCTTCACTTGAAGCACGATGAATCTCTTCCGGTCGGAGGAGCACATCATGCGCTGGCTGGCCGGCCGCGCGCCAGGTGCCACCATCGGTGTGGCCAAGCTCAGCGAGCTAGCGCATGCCTGGTGGGAAGATCGCCTGTCCGCCGGCTGGCGGCCGCATACCCGAGACCAGAACCAGGCGATCCTCGAGCGTCTCGGGCTCACCGGCAACTTCTGGCGCCTGCCCAGCTCCTAGCGGCGGACGCTGGCGCCGGTTCTGAGGACGGCCCGCAACGCGGCTCCGACGAGAATCGCGCCCGATTGCCCTGTCCGCCATCGCGTTCGCTCTCGAGAGAACCGTGCCGATGACAATCCCACCCCGAAGGTGTCACCTGGGCGCCACTGCCGCGGCTACCTGTCTCCCAACCAGCAGTCGGCGCCGTCCAATTGACGACATGATGCCACTCAGCATCCATGTGCCGGATTCACGTAGGTGAAGGGTGCCCTGGCTGCGGCAAGCGCGAGATCGTGCGAGGCTCTGGCCGTTTACCCCAGCGCTTCCCGAGCGCATCCTTGCCACGAGAGCGGAGGTCTGCCGGCGTCGGTGCGCCTATGGCAGCCATTCGTGGCAGCCATCGTCCCCACATCGGGAGGCACTGGCAGGCACAAGCACGCACAGAAATCGCAGCTGGGCCCCAACATCGGATGCCATTGACCTGGTGTGGAGCCTGGCCATTTGCCCATGGTAGGAGCAGGTCTAGGTTCGATTCCGTAAGGGAGCTCGTCAATAGCAATTTTCGAATATTTGTGCTGCACTGTTTTCGGCCCGGCAGCCATTCTGGCTGGCGCCCGGTGAGGTAGGCGGCCTGGGGCCGTAACATACGGAGATCCGCGGGACAGGTGATTCGCTTGAGCAGAGCTGCCGCGCGGCCGGGCAGACGGGACCGGGGTGGCGGGAGAAAGTCAAGAGCCAGTAACTCCGCGTCATTCGCGATCCGCCCAACATCCCCGACTCGCCGCCACGATCCAATCGCGGCGGATCCGCACGTTCACAACGTCAGCGATCGTGGATAAGTACGCAGTCTCGCCGGATCATTCGGATGGCGGAAACGCTGCAAACGTCATGAGGTGCTGAACGGCTTTGCCCGGCGCCCTGCCCTGCCGTGCTTCGGCTGTTACCGGTGGCTGAGGGTGACGTGAGTGACGCCGCTAGGGCTGTTTACGGCCTCGATCTGGAAGCGGTCTTCGAGTGCCTCCAGACCGTCCCAGAGCCGTTCCCCGCGGCCCAGCACGATCGGCACCACGACGATGTGCAGGTAGTCGATCAGGTCGGCGGCCAGGAACTCGCTGATGGTGGACGGGCCGCCGCCGATGCGGATATCCGCTCCGGCGGCGGCCTGGCGCGCCTGCGCAAGCGCCTGGGCGGGGCTGGCGTCGAGGAAGTGAAAGCTGGTACCACCGTCCATCTCGACGGATGGCCGGGGATGGTGGGTGAGGACAAAGACCGGGGTGTGGAACGGCGGGGTGTCTCCCCACCATCCGTTCCACTCGTGGTCCGGCCAGGGGCCGCGGTGGGGGCCGAACTTGCCGCGCCCCATGATCTCGGCGCCGATGCCCTGGGTCCAGGCGCTGGCGAAAGCGTCGTCGATGCCGGTGCTGCCGCCGGGTCGGCCTTGCATCGCGCGGAAGGTACGGGTCGAGAAGAACCACTCGTGCAGCCGGGTTCCCGCGTGTCCAAACGGGGCAGCCAGGCTTTGCCCCTCGCCGGTGCCGAATCCATCCAGCGACACCGAGAAGTTATGCACCCGGACTTGCGACACGGTGACCTCCTGACAGGTTGCTTCACAGCGACTGGGGCCGGTTGCCGCGCCCACCAGTGAGGACGATCCACTGGCCAAAGTCATCGCCAGCGCCTGACGGCTGAGCATCATACCTGCCGGCCACCCGGTGTTCCTGTTCACGGTGCGTAACCGACCCTGGACTCAGATAAGGCGCGTAGCGCCGCCGATCTAGCTCGGCGAGAGACCAGGGCGGCTCCAGCCAGAGGGCATGCGAATCGATCGATATGCGAGCCTCGGCTTCCGGAGGCGCTGTCATCGGCATTATGCGCGAGTTGCCATGGCTGGTCAGGCGGTGCGGCTGAAGAGCTGGTCCATGGCCTGGGCGGCCTTTTCCTTGACGGGGCGGAGCTGGCGGCGGTAGACGATCTCGGTGGTGCGGGAGTTGGTGTGGCCGGCGAGGCAGGCGATTTCCTCGACGCGGACGCCGCTGTCGGACATCAGGGATACGAAGGTGCGGCGGAGTTCGCGGGGCGACCAGTGGCGTGGTATGCCGGCTGCGGCGATGACGGCCCGGAACTCGCGGCGGACGTTGGCGGCGTCGAGCTCGTGGCCGTCGCGCGTGGCGAACACCGGCCCTGTTGTCCGGCGTTCGTGCTGCTGGAGGTGGCGGAGCGCGTGGGCGGCGAATGCGGGCAGGCCGAGGGCACGGCGGGGCCTGGGGTTTTGGTGGAGCGGCTCGAGCACGTCCTTGTTCTTCCGGACCGTCTTAGCCGACCGGCCCGGCAGGCCAGGGTCGAGCCAGTTGTCGGCCGCAGCGCGGACGGTGTGGTTGGACGGCGCGGCGAGCTGATCCAGCACCCGCCACCGATGCTGGCCGCGCGGACATCGAGTGCTTTGCGCGCGACCTGCAAGCCAGGGGCCGGGCGCGGGCCACGGTGAGGCGGCGGTTGTGCACGATCGCGGGGTTGCACCGGTACGCGGTGGAGGAAGAGTTGCTGGATCACTCCCCGGCCGCCCCCATCAGGCGGCTACCTTCAGTGACCCGCATGGCCCGCAGCTTCAGCGGCGCCGTAGCCGCCGTTCGGCGCGAGTCTGCCGTCGAGTCGCTCTGATCATCGTTGCGCGCGTATCAGATTGATCTGCGTGCTGAGGGGCCCCGCGTGTCGCGGCCGGGAAGGTCACCGAAATCTCCAGCCTGGGTGAGTTCCTCGATGACCCTGGAAGGTCGCGTTCTGTGATCTGGTGATGCCGCGATCACGCACGTTACGGTGACCCGGAACCCGCTGCGTGGTGCGATTGCAGCCTCTGGCGGTCACCTCGTGCGGCGCCGGATGATCCAGATGGTGGCGGCAACCAGGACCAGCGATAGCGTTAGCAGCCAGCCTCCCTCGATCAGCTGGAAGTGCCCGTAGCGGCTGGCTGGCTGGTAGGACCACCACTGCGCGTAATGGTGCCGGGTCAGCCAGTTAGCGAAGCCGTTGGCCTGCGTCGAGTATTGGATGCTGACCGGTACCAGGCGGTTGAGCTCAGCCGGGCTTACCTGGCTGCCGCCTGGGCCGGTGGTCCAGCTGCTGAGCACCCAGTTGTTGTACAACCAGGACGGCCCCTGATGCGGTGCGCCGCCGCTGGCGATCAGCGGCGTCTCGTAGTGCGCGCGCAGGAACACCGTGGTCGCCACGGCCAGCCCGGCCCACGCTCCCAGGGCCGCGGCAATGGCCGGGACGGTGCGCCGGATCGTCACCCCGGCGAAGGCGCCGATCGCGAACGCCGCCAGGGTCCAGGCGGGGAAGGCGACGCCCTCCAGCGGGAATAGAAGCGGCTTGAGCACGCTCAGGTTGCCATCGGCGAGCGCGACGAATGGTTGGTAATACCAGGCGAACAGCCTGCCGAACGCCCCGACGGCGGCGGTCAGCGTGAGTGCCGGCAGCGCTAGCTGGGCCAGCGCCCAGCGCAGCCGGCCGCAACCCTGCGTCCAGGCGAACCGGAAGGTCCCCGTCTCCAGCTCGCGGGCCAGCAGCGGCGCACCGGCGAACACCCCGAGCAACACCGGCACCATCAGCAACAGGGTCGAGATCACGATCGGGCCGCCGAGCTTCTGGCCTGGCGAGGCCCCAAGTTGGTCGTAGTTGTTGTAGTCAAAGGCGCTCGCCTGGTTCTGGCAGTTCGCCGAGTGCACCGGGCGGCAGCTGGTCACCCCGGCGTAGGCACTGCGGATCCCCAGCCCCCTGATCAGCAGATACAGGCTGATCGCGGCCAGCAGGATCGCTGCCGTGATCAGTGCGACCCGGCGCTGCCGCCAGCTCACCCAGGCCAGCCTGGTCCACGGCACCGGCCGGTGTGGCCGGGCCAGGGGCGCCGAAGTCAGCGTGGTCATGCTCGCACCTCCGCTACGTGATCCGTGCTCACCGGAGCGGGGCCGGGCAGCGCCGCGGCGCCTGGCTGGCGCAGGTAGGCGAGCACGAGTTCCTGGAGTGCCACCGGGCGCGATTCCCAGCCGGCCGGTACTGGCTCGGCTGGCCTAGTGGTCCTGACCAGCAAATGCGCCTGCGCACCGGCCTGCCGACATTGCAGCACGCACATCCGATCGGCGAGCTTGCCGCTCTCGCCCGCCGGGCCGGTCAGCACCCGGTGGCTGGCCAGCAGGTCATCAACCTCGTCGGCTACCTGCACCCGGCCTGCCGACAACATCACCAGGTAGTCGGCGACCGGCTCCAGCTCGGCCAGCACATGGCTGGACATGATCACTGACATGCCGTCCTCCGCGGCCGCGGCCATCACCGAGGCCATGAAGTCGTGACGAGCCAGCGGGTCCAGCCACGCCAGCGGCTCGTCGAGGACCAGCAGGGCAGGCCGCCGTGCCAGCGCCACGGTCAGCGCAAGCTGGGCCTGCTGACCGCCCGACAGCTCGCCGACCTTCTTGGTCCGCGGGATGCCGAGCTCGGCCAGCCTGGTCTCCGCCCGTTCCTGGTCCCAGTGCCAGTTGAGGTTGCGGGCGACGCGCAGCATCTCACCAGCAGGCAGGTTCTTGTACAGCGGCGCATCCTGCGCCACGAACGCGATCCCGTCCAGCGCAGCGGGCGAGCCCGCAGGCTCGCCGTCCAGCACCGCGACCGCACCCTCCGTCGGCGTGAGGAGGCCGACCAGGATATGCAGCAAGGTGGTCTTGCCCGCGCCGTTCGGGCCCACCAGGGCCACCACGCGCCCGGCGGGAATCGCCAGCGTGCAGCCCCGCAGACCCCACGTCCGGCCATAGCGCTTGCCGAGCCTGGCGCACTCTACGACGTTCACGCCACGCCCTCCGCCTTACTCTCGCGAGAGCCGCGGCGGCCGGCCGAACGCCCGGCGCTCTCGTCCGGTCGGCTGCGGAACTCGCGCAGCGAACTGGTGAACAGGGCCGCCATTCCGTCCTCATCGAGGCCCGCATCGCGGGCGGTGCCCAGCCAGCTCAGCAGCGTCCGCCTCAGCGCCGCCAGCTCGGGCAGAGCCGCCTGAGCCAGCGTGCCGTCTACGAACGTGCCCTGCCCGGGCCTGCCGACCGCAAGGCCCCGGTTCTCCAGCTCGCGGTAGGCCTTAAGCACAGTGTTCGGGTTGATTGCCAGCGCGGTCACCGTGCCCTTGACTGTCGGGAGCTGATCGCCTGGCTTCAGGTAGCCCAGCCGCAGCGCATGCTCGACCTGATGGACCAGCTGCAAGTAGGTCGGCACGCCCGAACCGGGATCAAGGAGGAACTCGATCGGCGAGCCTGGGGCTCCCCGGCCAGCCTCCGGTCCGGACCGCTGCCCGCTCGGGCCAGCAGTCCCTTTATCTATAGTCATAGATTTATGATATGCACACCGTTACCGCTGTCAACCGGGTCAGGCCCTAGATCGCGTTACGTTGACGCGCAGGGACTACCTCACAGGTGGCGGTAGATGGTCCGTAGCTGGTGGCTCTGCGCCTGCGCTGCAGGTCCGGGTGCTCGACGTCCTGCCCTGGATGGCGGGGCCGCTGACGGTACCAGCGCGCACGGCAGGACTCACGACACGGACTGGCTGACAGGCTGCGCGGCGGTGGGTGGCCAGGGCCGGAACCGGTCGGTAGGCCTGCCGGACACTGTGGCACTGTGCCCGGCCGCCGGAACCTCCGCTCGGCAACCGTGGCTGGTTTCTGTTCGTCGTAAGGATGGGTCGGCTGTGCGGGTGGTATCCACTAAGCGGGTGCGGTCGGCGGCGGAGTGCCCAATGGGTTGGAACGGCAGAATGCGGATCCGCGCGACGCGATCGAGTCGTCCAGGTGCCAGGAAGTCGTTGTGCTCGACCGCCAGCAGGGCTGCGCCTGCACCGTCTTGACGGCGGCTATTGTCGCGGCAGCGCTCGCGGGATGCGGCACGCGCCCGGCGCCCGGCCTGGGCGGGCCGACCTGGCGGCTGCTCAAGTCGGCCGCGTCGATGCTCGCGCCCGTGCCGAGCCCGCCGGCCGGGGTCGCTCGGCTGCGGCTCGTCGGTGCCAGCGGCGCGGCGGTGTGGGAGCTGACCGCGATCGGCCTATCGGTATCCCAGAACGCCGGCCATAACTGGTCCACTGTGGCTCTTCCCGCCGGAGTTGCACCATCGTCGGTCACCACTGTCACCACCGCCGCCCGCCGCGGACTGTGGCTGGCCGTGTGGCAAAGCCCGGACATCGAGCTGTATCACCGGGATGCCGGGGCGGCCGGCTGGTCCGGCAGCACACTCGTGCCGCAGCTGCCATCCTGGGCTGCCTTCCTCACGCGGTTGGTGCCTAGCGTCTCCATCACGCTGGCGCCTGCGGAGGTAGTGAGCGTGGTTGCGGACTGGGGCGTGACCAGCACCGAGGCGTACAGCAGCCTGTTCATCTCCTCCGACGACGGCGCCGCGTTCGCCCAGCACCCCACGGACTTTCGCTGGCAGGTGTGGTCAGCCACGTTTGTGTCAGCGCAGCAGGGAATCATCATCGCCGGCCCGGAGATGAACTTCCTGTACCGCACCAGCGACGGCGGCGTGTCCTGGTCGCCTGTGAGTATCCCGGGACTGCCGCCGTTAGCGTCCGGCGCCGTCAGCTACGGAACGCCCGGCATTGACGGAACGCAGCTCCTGCTGCCCGTCATCGTGACCAGCGACGGCGTGCAGAGCATCAGGATCTACCGTGTCCAAGGCGCAGGCGTAGCCGTCACCGGCCCGACTGGTCCGCCGCTGCACGTCCCAGCCTCAGTCAGCGCCGGTCAGGTCACGCCTGCCATTGGCGGCAGCGTCATCTGGCTACCCGCCCGCGGCAGAATCTACGAGAGCACCGACGCGGGAGCTGCCTGGACAGCGGTCAGGGCGGCGGAGTCCCCCTTCCCGATAAGCGTGATCAGCCGCGGCCAGGCGATCGGCATCGCGACCGACGCCGGCTGCCGGGGCTTCAAATCCGACTGCTACTACTACACCTATCTCGTCGCCACTACCGACGGCGGGCACAACTGGCGGACTTTGTAACCTCACTGCCTGGGCGTCGTCATGCA
Organism: Streptosporangiaceae bacterium; assembly: GCA_030040815.1. Next base: position 296 of record JASHSZ010000503.1, on the reverse strand, counting down.
GCATGAGAAGTCCGATCCTGATGTGCCAGACCACGCCGAACAGCTATTCGGCGCCGAAAAAGGAGAACGGCTGATCGCCGGCGAAGAGAGCATATTCGGCGTTCGGCTTGCCTCCCTGTCGGCGCTCACGTTATTGAGCAGGGGTGCTGGTCAGGTAATTGACCGGGTCCTGGCCTGTTCCTGTTCTACTGGCTGGCCTCCTTGGTTGTCGCGGGGTTGTGGTGACCGGGTCTTTTGTTGGGCCGGTAGCTGGGTCCGTTCATGAAGACCTGGTGGCTGTTGTTGATGAGCCGGTC